>JAKQPD010000145.1 GCA_029564935.1 Bacteroidota bacterium | reverse complement strand
CTATATCTGCAACAGATGTATTTTCAATATGGGTAACAGGATCAGTCTGGACGCTCATTCCGAATTTTGAAGGCATCCCTGCCCTGATCTTTTTTATCAATGGTCTTTCAAATGGCTTTTTCATTGGAAATATGATTTTTATAGTATTCCTGATATTGATAATTTCTCAAATTCATTTATGTCAGTAATAAGATCGAAAGAGTACCTGACGAAAATGATCCCTTTTTTATAGTCAGTATAAGGTTTAACATTCATTCCGAGGGCCAGTTTTACCATTGCTTCCGGAAGGTTTTGTCCGGCTCCGACAGCCAGGTATACCCATGCGGGGATACGGGGATTGATCTCTATAAGGTAAAATTCATCATCATCCGAACGGATGAGTTCAAGTTCCATACCTCCTCTCCAGCGGGTGGATTTGATGATTCTGCAGGTAAGATCAAGCATTCTTTCATCATCAAGGGTTATTCCGGCCCAGGCCTTACCTTTGTCTGTTATATAAAGCTTTCTCATGGGGACAGCTCCAATGGTATTTCCGTAACCATCTCCGAGGGCTACAACATTTACCTCGGTTCCCCTGATATATTCCTGGATGATAACTGGAAGTCCCCATTTTGCCGAGATCTTATGAAAATACATTGATGCCTGGTCAAAATTACTGGCTATATATGCATCGTAGAATTTACCTTTGAGCACAACAGGATAATCGAAATCTTCTTTGATATCCCTCAGTTCATCAAGGTTTGTAACAGGCTTTCCTGCAGGTACCTTTACATCATATTTTTTACCGAATTCAGGAAGATTGTTTTTGCTCCTTTCTTCAAAGATTTCAAGTTCGGGAAGAAAAGTATGGATCCCTGCTTTGGCGAGTGTTTCGCGTGATTTCATAAAGGCCCGCAGTTCCGCATCAAAATTGGGTATCAGAACATCAAGCTTTTCATTTTTACTGATCTCAAGAATTCTGTTTACAAGTACATCCGATCCCTCTGAAGGATATGGAACACGGTATGTTTTATCGACAAGATTGTGCATATAAATACCAGGCTCCAGATTTTCATATGCCATGCCGATTATCCTTACGTCAAATTCTTCAGATTCCCTCAGTGCCCTGATAACCGGTATTCCCGGACCGGGATTATCTGTGTTGTTGAGTCCCGTGACTGCGACAGTCAGTTTTCTTTTACTGTTCATCCTCAAGAAGTTTAAACTGTCTCAGCAATCCCATGAAATCGAGATAATACTTTTCAAATTCATCTGCCGGGATGTCGTAAGTCTCAGTCATATAAGATGTTATTTCGTTATCAGATTTACTTTTCTTTAACAGGTTAAGTATTTCAAGTCCCTGCTCGTTCAGTGAATACGATTCACCATTAGTGGGATCAAAAAGGAATCCCGATTCGCTTACGGCAATATTTCTTTTTAATTTCATTCTTTTAAGATTATTATACCCAGGCAATATTATACGTAAATTAATGAAGAATGTATGAAATTCAGGATGGTTTAATAAAAAAAAAGCCGGTTGGTTTAAAACAACCGGCTTTTTTTAAAATTGAATTCAGTTACCGTTAATACACCTGCCTCTGTAATATATGTTACCTGCTTCATGAGGTGAACTGACAATTTTGTCAAATTCCTCCTGACTTATATATGAAGGAGTATAGATTATTCCCATTCTTACAAGAATCCTGTTGAATGCTCTTAAGTGATTACGGGAACCTTTGGTAAGATTTTCAAATACCATTATTATGTTTTCATTTGTTACATTGCCGATGTAATCCATCAGGTCTTTGATATCCAGATCCTCAATAAGAGCTCCGGTTTTTAAAGCTTCAGCAAGAGATTCAGAACCTTTCGCAACCAGTTTATCGTAAAGATCCTGGAAATCAGGATTTGAGAATTTACCGGGTTCTTTAACCTCAGTATATTCTTCTCCATAGTTTTTAAGAAGCCAGATAACGGCATTCAGATGTGTATTTTCCGACCGCGAGATATTTGAGAACACCGGGATTTTATATTTTACTGAAAGAGCAGAATAAACATCTCTTGCAAGCTTTTCTTCCTCTTTCATATGAAGTAACATTTCAAGTTCAGTATCACTGTATGATAAGTTGTCAGAAGCTGCAAGGGCAAGTCTGGCAGTGGCAAGGATAGTGTTCCCGTCAGCTGAAACATCTATTATACTGACTTTATCGTCAGTATTCAGAGAATTGTTATTTTTTGAACAGGCACCGGTGACCATGAGGGATATTCCCAAAAGGGAACCGATCAATGTATTTTTAATCATTGTTTTCATCTCAGTAAGATTTAAATGTTCCGGAACTTATTTTTTGACAGGGGTTTCACGGTAGTCGCATATCCCGTTATTATTGGCATCAACATAATTCATGCCCTGTCTGCGTCCCTGACCCATACCGCACGGACCCATTCCCATTCTCTGACCCTGGCGGCCGCCTCTCATATAACCTTGTCCTTTACCTCTGACACCGGATGATCTGCGGGCTTCAAAATTATCGCATATACCATCATTGTTTGCATCAACCCATGCAACACCTCTGTTATTTGTATTATTTTGCTGATCCTGATTTGCAGATTTATCCTGGCCATTGATGAGC
>JAKQPD010000125.1 GCA_029564935.1 Bacteroidota bacterium | reverse complement strand
TTGGCCCAGAAGGCCAGATGTGAATTTTCACAAGTTACTTCGAACTGTGAAAATTGTGACTATTCTTCTGTTTTGTGGATTGGTGCTTCCCACCTTTTCACTTAGTGCAGAGAACTCTTCCGGTAATGATCTTTCCGGATCAGTTGTTGATCAGCAGCAAATCAAAGTATCCGGAACTGTCACAAATGCTTCTACTGGTGAAACTTTACCAGGTGTAAACGTTGTTGTTACCGGAACAACTGTGGGAACGATTACCGATAGTGCCGGGAAATACAGCATTGAAGTTCCTCAGGGATCAAAAAGTCTGACATTCTCATTTATCGGGATGGAACCACAAGAAATCACTATTGGTACATTAACCCAGATCGACGTAACTATGGCTGAGTCGGCATTTGGTCTTAATGAGGTTATAGTTGTTGGTTATGGTACAATGAAAAAAAGTGACCTTACCGGTTCCATATCGAGTGTAACACCTGAAAAACTGGTTGACAGGCCAGTTACAAACGTTGGACAAGCACTACAGGCCAAAGTCGCAGGTGTTCAGGTAATCAGGCAAGCTGCCGGTGATCCGGGCGGCAGGCCTCAAATTCGAATCAGGGGTACAAACTCCATTAATACCAGTGCTGATCCTCTGTTTGTAGTGGATGGAATTGTTGGTGTGCTCAATGCCCTGGAAAACCTCGATCCAGCAGATATTGCATCTATCGACATTTTAAAAGATGCATCATCAACAGCTATTTATGGTGCACGTGGAGCAAACGGGGTCATCATGATAACTACCAAGCGTGGGGTCGCAGGCGAAGTAAGAGTCGACTACGATGGTTCAGTCTCAGTTGGTATCAAGACAAGAAGAAACGACGCAGTAAATGCCGACCAGTTTATGTACCTTTATGAACAGGCATTTAACAATACACCTAAGTATGGAAACCTGGTATCAACAAAGGATTTTCGTGGCCCAAATGCAGCAGGATTATCATGGAATGATATGCCATATTTGTTTGAAGAGGTAGCAAAAGACTCGTATTTACCTGGTCTTAATTTTATAGGTAACGATGGAAAATATTATAAACCAAGATTTAACACGTTGTTGGAAGATGAAGTTTTCAGAAACGCTATATCAAATAAACAACATATTCAATTGAGCGGCGGAACGGAAAAAGGAAAATACTCTTTAACTGTAGGTAGTGACAACACGCAATCGCTTTTGAAAGAATCGTACAACGACCGGTTGAATGCCAGAGTGACCATGGACAATGAAATTACTAAATGGCTCAAAATGAGTGCCAACATAGCATATGCAAAAAGTAAAAGAGACCGAATGAGTAGTGATTTGATGAGAAATACCTCGGAATATTTTGCTATTTTGCCGGCATATCGGTATCCTAATGATCCTGCAATATATGGAACTCGTGCAGGAACATGGCCTACTGCCAGGGACTTTAATGTTGGTGAGAACCGGCCAGGTTCAACTTTTATGCTGAATCAAGACGAAGGCTATTACCAACAAGACGAATTTACCGGAGCATTTGAACTAACTGCACAAATTACACCGGACCTGACTTTTAGAACAAACCTCTCTGTTGATAACAGGAATCAAACGAGTAGATGGTTTAGTGGAGATTACCAGGGCAGACGTAATTCAAATGCAGATGGTTATCATTGGTTATGGCAATATTGGCAATCCGAAAACTACTTCAACTATTCGAAAACAATAGGTGACCATCAAATAACCGGTTTGGTTGGGCTTTCATGGTCTGAAAATAAATATGACTATTTAAGGTCATCAGCATCCAAATTCCCTTCAACTTTTTACCAATGGAACAATTTAGGTGCGGGTAGCAATCCACCTGTAGTAGGCTCCAGCAATACCAGGGGTGCGTTAAACTCTTATTTTGCCCGTGCTACTTATAGCTACATGGGCAAATATATGTTAACAGCAACCGGGCGTATTGACGGTTCATCAAAATTCGGGTCCAACTCTAAATATGGTTTCTTTCCATCGGTTGGTGTTGCATGGAGAATCTCTCAAGAGGGTTTTCTGGCCGACAGCGAAACAATATCTAACCTTAAACTGCGTTTAAGTTTCGGACAAACCGGTAACCAGGAAGTTGGTAATTTTATAACACAAACGTATATTAGTAACGCCAATGTTTTATTGGCAAATGGCTACAATGCAGGCCTTTATCCAGGCTCTACAGGTAACGATAACCTGAAATGGGAAACAACAACACAGTACGATATTGGTCTCGATCTTGGCCTGATAAAAGACAGGATCAACTTAACTGTGGATGTGTATGATAAACTGACGACGGACATGTTGTTTAATCTTCCATTACCTCAATCAACTACAACAGGTAGTGCTTACGTAAACTATGGTTCGGTTAAAAACACCGGTATCGAGTTCTCATTGAACACGGTCAATTTCCAAAAGAAAAACTTTTCATGGGAAACTCTCTTTACAATAGCAGCCAATAAAAATGAGATTATGGAACTCGGCCCTACTGGTGCCGACATTTACACGGATACCGGAGCAGGTAACGGAACCAGCGTTTATAGAGTTGGAGAACCAATCGGAACATTCTTTGGATTGAACCGCATGGGAACCTGGGGCACTATGGAAGCAGTGGAAGCAGCGCGTTATGGCAGAGTACCGGGAGATTTGAAATTTGAAGATGTGAACAATGATGGAAAAATTGAGCTGCTGACTGACGGCGATGTTATTGGTCGCGCATATCCGAAATTCTATGGTGGCTTAAACAACACATTTACTTATAGAAACTTTGATGCAAGTATTAACATTATGTTTGTAGGCGGAGTTGACAAAGCTATTGTGCATGAGTCTGCAGAAGACCGCCAGTTTGTAAATGGTATGATGAATACAGTTTTGGATGGATGGCGTCCTGATCATCAGGAAACAATGATTGCTCAGGTTCGTGCCGGTAATGCCGGTGCACGCTACGACTCATACCCTGACACCCATATGATTTGGAACGCTGCATACATCAGGGGGCAGACGGCTTCACTAGGTTATACTATCCATGGAAACCTTGGTGGTATTGACAGATTGAGAGTTTATGCCACTGCAGATAATTTCTTTTTGTTGACCGCAGTTGAACTTCCAGGTTATGATCCTGAAGGTAGTGCTATACAGAAAATTAATGAAAGGGTACCAAATATTGATAAATATCAGCATCCGGTTCCTACAACCTTCAGCTTGGGCGTTAATGTCAGTTTCTAATTTTAAAATTTTTATATTATGAAATACATATTAAAAAACAACATAGCATTAAGATTCACTATGCTTTTGGTGATATTCCTGATGGCGCTTAGTGGTTGCGAGGACTTTCTGAAAGAAGTTCCTACAGATCAACTTACTACTGCAGCAGATCTAACCAGTTTAGAATATAAAGAAGCTTTTACAATTGGACCTTACCGACGTTTGCAGGACTGGACCAGTGGAGCAGGAGACTGGGGAAATAATATTCCATCTACAATTGAGTACCCAACTGGCGGTGCATACACAGATGAGCCGCACGTTCTGTTCAATAAATTTGCGACCAATCAGGTAACAGGCAGTTTACTCGACGATTACAATAATCCCTGGTATTATTGGTATTCAGGTGTACAAGACTGTAACCTCTCTATCCAACAACTTCCTTTGATTAAGATGAGTGAGACAGACCTTAATAAAGCTTTGGGAGAAGTACGTACCTTAAGGGCATTCTATTATTTTTGTATTGTTCGCTACTGGGGTGATGCTGTTCTAGTAACAGAACCAATAACAGATGTGTGGGCAACAGAGTTGCCTCGTACCAGTCTGAAAACAATTTATGATGAAGTAATTATTCCGGACCTTGAATTCGCAGTTGCCAATCTTCCGGCAGGCAGATCCACGATTGGTCGCGTAACACAGGATGTAGCCCGGGCAATACTGGCAGATGTATATATGACCGTTGCCGGTTATCCTTATCAGGAAGTAGCCAGCAGTCCGGATAAAGACTGGTGCGGTACAGCAGCCTGGGCAGCGCAGACCTATCCGGTTGCAAGTGGTCTTGACTTCTTAAAAAAAGCACAAACACAACTTAACGCGTTGTATAATAGTGTATATACATTGGGGACCTATGATAATTTGCACGATCCGGCTATGAACAATAAGGGGGAAGCAATATTTCAGGTGCAATATAATTCGACACTCAGGGGTAATGGTGTTTTACAACCATCTCTTCCTTTGCTAAGTGCGATTTCCCCAAAAGAAGAAAACGGTACATTTACTCCATGGGTAGGATATTACAATTCATATTCTGATAATGACTTGCGGAAAAAGGAACGTCAGTTTTTCTTCACATGGGATACTAAATATTCCAATGTAAAAGATACTGTTCGTTTTGATGTTCCATTTCTCTATAAGCAATACGTTACTGCGGCTGTTAAAAGTCCAGATGGTTCCGGTCTGAACTGGACACATTACCGTTATGGAGAAATACTGTTGAATCTTACTGAAGTAAACTGGGCGTTAAAACAATTAGGCCAGCCGGTATCTGACAACGACATCGTAAAAGGAATTAACGAAATCAGGCAAAGGGCATTACTTCCTACTTACACAGCAAGTCAAGTTGGTCTGAAAGAAATCTTAGCTGAAAGAGCATATGAGCTGATATTCGAAAATAAAATGCTCTGGGATCAACGTCGCACAAGAAAATGCGTTGTATATGGCAATGGCGAAATTTCATCTATTCAGAATTTCATTGGTCATCAGCCTGCAATTTTCAACTTTGCTTTTGCTCCAATGCATTTATTATCACCTATTCCTAGTAATGAAATTGCCAGAAACGGGTTAGCGACACAGAATAGTGGGTATTTGCCTATACAAACTAAACAAAATTAAGTGTTGCATTTTTAAATTATTTAATTAAAAAAAATATGAAAGCAAAAATTATTATAACACTTTCATTCATCGCCGCAATAGCGATAATGACAGGTTGTACGGAACAACCTTATTACGACATCCCTTATGATGCGAACGGTAATGTTTATATTACCAAAATATCGAAAATAACTTCTACTGGAGTTACAACTGCTGATGCTTCATTTACAATTGACTGCTATTTTCCAAATGCAAAATCCGGAGATGTTATGAAGGCTACTGTTCTACAACAGCAGGTACCCAGTTGGAATCCAACTGGTGCCAAACAACTTCTGCCGGTAGCCGGTAGCGAAAAAAGTATTACGGTTGGGGATGATCTTAAAACATCAGTAACTTATACCAAAACGGAAGCACATTTGTTAAATGTTGGTGATGCTATAACCGTTGTATTTTCCGGAGCAACAGATTCAGGTATAATATCAATTGTGCTTAAAGCAGCACCATAATGTACTTTCTTTTTCACAAATAGTTTTTAAAGAGGCTGTCTTCAGGGGCAGTCTCTTTAAACTTAAAATCGATTTTTTAGTTATACTTGTTGTGAAAAGATAAAATGAATATCCGCTATTATATCTAATATAAGGTTTCTTTTTTTATCTTTGATTTCTTAAAAACAACAACAATGAATCTACTGAACTTCAATGAAATATATAAGTCCACGGTCTCCGGTAGATAAATGACCTCCTGCATCACCTCTCAGTAAGAATTACCCCACTTCCCCTCAAAAGGACATAGCCGTCAACCTAAGTCCCAATACAAATATTTTTGCACACAGGTGTTATGACAACATTTCAACTATCAAATAATGTGTAATTTACAAAATGTTGTCATTAGACGGGCTGTTGGGAGTAAAAGTTTCCCCTCCTTTTTTTAAGGAGGGGGAACTTTTGTCCCAAAAACTCCCTAGGGTGACGGCTTAGGGGTTGGGGGATAAAACAGTACGGTGAGGAAGTGATTGGTTTTATTAAAACAAAGTCTTTATAGTCAATACATTATGATAAAAAAGATTCTAATTACATATTTGTTATTCCTGCAAAGTATTGCAGCTTTCCCTCAGAAAACCCATTTATCCTGGCCGGAGATCACCCGGGAAAACAAACCCTGGTCTCGCTGGTGGTGGCCCGGAAGCATTGTAAATAAGGCCGATATTACAACTAACCTTGAGACATACAAGGCAGCCGGACTGGGTGGAATGGAGGTTACATGTATTTATGGCGTGAAAGGTCAGGAAGACAAGTTCATAGATTATCTCTCTCCCAAATGGATGGAGATGTTCACACATGTACTGAAAGAAGCTGAACGTCTTGATATGGGAACGGACCTTGCCAATGCTTCAGGCTGGCCGTTCGGGGGTCCATGGGTCAGCCCGGAAGATGCATGCAGAAATATAAATTATAAAACTTATACAATCAGAGGAGGAGAAAAGCTTACAGAGAAGATTGAATTCCGGCAAATGCCCATCGTAAGGCCTGTAGGACAGAAACCGGATATTTCTTCACTTAATTATCCGATAAGTAAGAACAGGAACCTCCAACTGTATGCTATTGATCAGATAAAATTTGATAAAAAGTTACCGTTATATTCAGTTATGGCTTATTCAGATTCAGGTAAGATAGTGAATCTGACCGGCATGGTGAATGAAGAGAGAGACCTGGACTGGACTGCTCCTCCCGGAAACTGGACAATCTATGCATTGTTCCAGGGATGGCATGGTAAGCTGGCCGAACGTGCAGGCCCGGGAGGCGAGGGTGATGTGATCGACCATTTCTCAGGCCGGGCTATCGATAATTTCCTTAAACATTTCGACACGGTTTTCAAAGACTATGACCTCAGATATCTCCGCGGATATTTCAACGATTCATATGAGGTCGATGATGCTTCCGGACAGGCTGACTGGACGACCGACCTGTTCAATGAGTTCTGGCTCAGAAGAGGTTATAACCTGGCGGATCATCTGCCGGCTCTTTTCCAGAAGGATGATCCCGAAAAAAATGCAAGAGTCCTTTCTGATTACCGTCAGACAATTTCGGATCTTATTCTCGATAAATTCACCAGGCACTGGACTCACTGGGCAAATAAGCAGGCTAAACTTACCCGTAACCAGTCCCACGGATCTCCCGGTAACATTCTCGACCTTTATGCTGCCAGCGATATCCCCGAAACCGAGGGCAGTGAGCTGACCAAACTTAAATTCGCGTCTTCAGCAGCAAATGTAACCGGGAAAACATTAATATCCTGCGAAGCTGCAACATGGCTTAATGAACATTTCATCTCAACACTTTCCGATATTAAGAAAGCGGCCGACATCTTCTTCCTCGGAGGGATCAACCATCTTTTTTATCATGGTACCTGCTACTCTCCTCCGGATGAACCATGGCCGGGATTCCTTTTCTATGCCGCCGTCGAGCTTACCCCGGCAAATCCTCTGTGGAACGATTTCAAAGCACTTAATAAATATGTAGCACGGGTCCAGTCGTTCATGCAACAGGGAAGGTCCGACAATGATGTCCTGCTGTATTTCCCAATCTTCGACCGTTATGCAGACCCCGGCAGAGGGATGCTTGAACATTTCGATGCAGTAAGTCCTGCATTCAGGGATACTCCCTTCAAAACTGCCGCCGATATGATGATTGCCAGAGGCTATGCCTGGGATTATATTTCCGACCTGCAGATAATGAACACAGATGTTAATGAAGGGCTGTTGCAGACTGAAGGAAATGTTTATAAGACACTGGTATTGCCCGGATGTAAATACATTCCCCTGGAAACTTTCGGCAGGATCCTGAAACTGGTAAATGATGGCGCTTCTGTGATATTTTATGGACATATACCGGAAAATATATCAGGATGGGCAGATCATGAGGAGAAAAACTATGTCTTCGAACAAATGAAAGCAAAGCTCGATTTCAGGGAAACAGAATCCGGTGATATAAAAAGGGCTGATGTTGGAAAAGGAAGGATCATTACAGGAAAGGATCTGGAGAAACTACTGGAATATATATCTGTCCCCCGTGAAGTTATGACCGACAACGGGATTATGTTCACAAGACGCGAGACAGAAACTGCTGTCAATTATTTTGTACTTAACAAAGGGGATAAAGCTTTCGACGGCTGGCTTCCGCTCGCAGCAAACACTCCTTATATGGCAATTTTTAATCCTGTTACAGACCAGTCCGGAATAGCAAAATCCAGGCTTAAGGATAACGGAACCACAGAAATCTATACAAGGTTTTACCCGGGTGAATCATTGATCATTTCTGCATACAAAAATCCTGTAAAAGGAAAACCATATTTATATTATGATCCTCTTTCAATACCCCGGGGGATAACCGGCACATGGGATCTGGATTTTTTGCATGGTGGTCCCGTTATTCCTGAATCAAAAAAGATAAGCAGACTTGCATCCTGGACAGAATCAGGAGGTGAGGATATTAAAAACTTCTCCGGTACCGCGGCTTATAAGATAACCTTTGCCAGACCGTCAGGGAAGGCAGATGCATGGCAGCTCAACCTTGGGAGAGTTGCAGAAAGTGCAACGGTCATTCTGAACGGTAAAGAGATTGCATCACTGATCGGACCCGATTTTATTGTGACAAGCCCGAAGAAAATGATCAGAAAGAACAATACCCTGGAGATCAGGGTCTCCAACCTTATGGCAAACCGGATCGCATATATGGACAGGAATAATATCGAATGGAAGAAATTTTACAATATTAATATGGCTGCAAGACTAAGGCAGAACACTAAGAATGGAATATTTGATGCATCGGCGTGGCCTCCGATGGAATCCGGACTGCTGGGGCCGGTTACGATTGTCCCGGTGAGGGCGGTCAGGTGAGGTGTGAGGTGTGAGGCGTGAGGTGTGAGGTGTGAGGCGTGAGGTGTGAGGTGTGAGGCGTGAGGCGTGAGGTGTGAGGTGTGAGGCGTGAGGTGTGAGGTGTGAGGCGTGAGGTGTGAGGTGTGAGGCGTGAGGCCGGTAGGAACAGGGTGACGAAGGGATGAAGAGAATAAGCGCAGGGCGCAGAGCTCAGAGCTCAGGGAAGAACTGAGGGACAAAGAGATTGGTAACAGTGTAAACTCTGTGTAACTCTGTGAAACTCCGTGGTTAATTAATTATAGTCTTTTAATAATGTAAATCCATATTCCCATGACAAACAACATTAACCGCCGATCATTTCTCAGGAACAGCGCAATTGCTGCCGCTGGTGTCGCTCTTACCGGATCGTATGCATGCTCCAGTACACAAACTGAAACGAAGAACAAGCTCCCCCGCTGGAAGGGATTCAACCTGCTCGATCTGTTCTCTCCCGAACCTCCGCAGAACCCAGAAGGAGGAAGCCTGACAACTGAAGATGACCTTAAGTGGATGGCCGACTGGGGTTTCGATTTTGTAAGGATCCCGATGGCATACCCGAGATACCTTTCTTTTGACAGGTCAGGGGATATTACAAAAGATGAAGTCTTAAATTATGACCCGTCAGTACTGGAACAGGTTGATAACCTGATCTCAATGGCAAACAAATATAATCTGCATGTAAGCCTTAATTTACACAGGGCCCCCGGATACTGTATAAATGCAGGATTTCATGAGCCATTCAATCTGTGGAAGGATAAGGAAGCCCAGGATGCTTTTAATGCTCACTGGGGAATGTGGGCTGAACGGTATAAGGGTATCTCCTCTGATAAGCTGAGCTTCGATCTTCTGAACGAACCTGCATATATAGAAGACATGAATGATCAGTATGCTCAAAAGGTCACCGTGCCGGGTGAAACATACAGGAAAGTAATACTCGGGGCATCGGAAGCAATCCGTTCAGCCAGCCCTGAGCGGCTGATAATCGCTGACGGGAATAATGTCGGCAATGATCCCACTCCCGAGATCACTGATCTTAATATTGCGCAGAGCTGCCGCGGTTACTGGCCGGGCCTTATTTCACATTATCAGGCTTCATGGGTATGGAAGGATCCGTCACAGGCGCCAACACCGGTATGGCCGGGAAATATTGACGGGAAATATTACGGCAGGGAACAGCTTGAAGAATACTATAAACCATGGATCGACCTTAAGGACAGAGGTATAGGTGTACATTGCGGCGAATGCGGCTGTTACAGCAAAACACCCCATAATGTATTCCTTGCATGGTTCGGTGATGTGATCGACATTCTAACCAGTGCGGGAATCGGATTTGCCCTGTGGAATTTCAGAGGAAGCTTCGGCATCCTTGATTCGGGCCGCACCGATATAGAGTATACCGACTGGCACGGACATAAACTCGACAGTAAATTACTGACATTGTTACAAAGAAAGTAATCGCACCATGTATGGCGCGGCTACAGTAACCATGCCATGCAAAGCGTTACAACATCAATACAATATGCGTGTCCGTATCGTATGAGGGATATTCTTCAGATCGCTTAATATGGTCCCGTTCAGCTCACTGTCGGTCTCAATTATAACATAACCTATGTCGGAATCTGTCTGAAGAAATTCCGCAGAAATATTTATGCCTTTTGAACTGAACTGATTGTTCACTTCCCGGAGCACTCCGGGAATATTTCTGTGTATATGGAGAAAGCGCTGCTTTGTCTTATGGGATTGTAATGAAATCTCGGGAAAATTCACAGCTCCGATTGTCGATCCTGTATCACTGTATTTTACAAGCTTTTCAGACACCTCCAGCCCGATATTGGCCTGTGCTTCAAGGGTACTCCCACCGATATGAGGTGTAAGTATCACATTTGGCAATCCCTGCAATTCATTTAAGAACGGTTCATCATTCGAAGCCGGCTCCCTGGGAAATACATCCGCAGCCACGCCAGAAAGATGATTGGATTTCAATCCGGCGGCAACGGCAGAATAATCAACAACATCACCCCTGGATGCATTGATAAGGCACGCTCCCTTCTTCATTCCTGCCACCTCATCCACTGATATCATATTCCTTGTAAGATCAGTAGAAGGAACATGTACAGTTACCGTATCGGCAATACCCAGCAGATCCTTAAGTGTGGCAACCGGCTTTGCATTGCCGAGACTAAGCTTCTTCTCAATATCATAATAGTAAACCTCCATTCCGAAAGCTTCGGCAAGAATTGAAACCTGTGAACCGATATGCCCATATCCGATTATACCGAGTACTTTCCCCCTTACTTCAACTGAATGCTTAACGGACTTCATCCAGATATGGTTGTGTGCAAGCGTACTCTTCTCAGGAATATCGCGCATCAGCATTATACATTCCGCTATCACAAGTTCGGCAACCGACCTTGTATTGGAGAAAGGAGCATTGAAAACAGGGATTCCGTACATCTTGGCATCCTGAAGGTCAACCTGGTTGGTCCCTATACTGAAACATCCGATCGCAAAAAGCTTAGGAGTCCTGAGAAAAAGATCATGCCTGAGCTCTGTCCTGCTCCTGATACCGATAATATGTGTATGTTCAAGCTTCTTTTCAAGCTCATTCGGCGATAAAGCCTCCTTGTAACATTCAATATCAGTATACCCGTTCTCAATAAAATATTGTCTTGCATTCTCATGAATTCCTTCAAGCAACAGAACTTTAATCTTGCTTTTATCAAGCGAATATTTTCTCATCAGCAAAAAAGTTAATTAAAAAATGCGCCAGGCCGACAGTTTATATAAAATCTGCATGGATTGGTTGATTTTATTTACCGGCCCCAAAATTAATAAAGTTCTGTTATCACGGAATATGTTAACATCAATTCATCGAAGATTTTTAGTAATTTACCACACCCACCAGGGAGCTTGTACAAATTCTGCATACACAATGATATCGAAAAGGGCGTGGGCGGTAATGGCCGGAATCAGGCTTCCGGAAATGTATTTTAAGGTCCCGAACACCACCCCGGCAAGAAATGTGAAGAGAGCCAGAAAACCTGTATCCACATTGACAATAACTGCGGGTGAAAGGAAGAGGAAGACTTTATATCCGGTATGTGACAAGGCGCCAAAAAGAACTGAGAAAGGTCCGTTTATCTTTCGTAAATGCTCCTGGATGAATCCTCTGAATATCAGCTCTTCAGTGGAACCGATCAATGCAGCAATAAAAGCAAAGAAACGGATCGATCGCGGAAATAATTCAATGCCAAGATGTCTCCTGTACAGTCCAGAAAGAATGATGCCCAGAATAACCCCGGAAGTAATGAGAAGCAACAGTTTGCAGGCCCCACCATGTCCACCTGAAATCTTACGTAAATCGGATACTGACTTTAGATTCCGGGCAATAACGATACCTGCTATTGTCAATCCCCCGAATGATATCAGTCTGACCGGGAATTCATTATGAATAAAATAAGCAAAGACAATAAATCCGAGGCAGCAGATAATTGCCTCAGCAAGGATAAAATGGTGTGTCTTCTGAGTCATTACACCCTGTCAGACAGTAATCTTTTCGTGGTCTTCGTGCCTGACTTTTCTGCAGAAGAATCTTATCATCAGAACCAGTGGTATTATGAGTAAAATCCAGCCGGAGCCAAGGCAAAAGCCTTCATTTGCTACTATACGCGTACCGGGAAGAGAACTTTTAATACCCGCAAGCTTTGTTGAATCATCAATAAATGCTGCCGGAAGTGAAAGATATTTAAGGTTAGTAAGTTTCGCGACCGAGCCGATGTCAGTTACAGTATCGGTTATTGTCAGACATGATAATTTTCCAAGTTCTGATAATACGCGGAGGCTATGAATAGTATCACAACCGGCCATTTCAATGACCTCAAGGGAAGGATGAGAATTGATGAATGTATCAAATTCCTGCTGAGTCGTATTATTAAAGAAAGTCATCCATCTCAGGCGGGGCAATTTAATCATATTCAGGTCATAACCGGCATATTTATCACCGATCACAAGGACTTCAAGTTTCTTATGTCCGTTGAGCATTACCGGATTCAGAATATCACCTGATTCCCTTACAACCAATTCTTTAAGGTTTTTCAGAGGATCCAGCATAGCCAGGTTGAATTTAACCGGCTTATGCAGGATCAGTCTTTCAAGTTGTTTATTGTGGACCAGGAAGTTTGCGGGCAGTTCATAACTCTTGTCAAGGTCTGTGAGAACCAGTTGCTTAAGTTTTGGCAGTTCAGGCAAAGGAGTCGTGGAAACATAATCGGTAAATGAAGCCACAAGCACCTGAAGATTTTTCATTCCCTGAAGAAGGGTGAGATCACTCTGCTGCAAATCTACACCAACCAGGTATGGAGGATCAAAGATTTCAAGAAGTCCCTTAATATCCCTTATACTTCCTTCATACAATAATCCTACATCAGGCTTTATCTCAGCAAGACGGGAAAGATGAGGAAGGTAGCTATCGGGTAATTCCGTCCTTAATCCTATGAATTGCAACGCAGAGAGATCCTTATTTTCCAGCGATTCAAACCATGGAATCAGATCATCATTGTCAGGTATTTCCAGGTATACAAGCTTATCGTTCAGATATAGACCTTCCCTGAGCACCCTCATAGAAAATGTCGTTGATAAATTTTTATCAAGAACAAAGGTATAATCGTCCGCGATGAACAGATCCCCCGGACTTGCTGCGATTGATGCAGGATCCAGGCTGTCAGGCTTATAGGCGGTCAGCAGGAATGATTTGGAGTAATTGCTGAGGATATCTCCAGTCCCGGCAATATTCAGGATTGAATATGGTACGGGCGTCCGTGAACAGGAAATTGTAAGAATCATAAGGCCGGCAATGAATGAGATCATTGAGGAAAATCTGAAATGATCTCTTCGGATAACCGGATTAATACAAATCTTCATGGCTTTTTAATTTAACCTTATCAGAATGTCAAACCAAGTTACATGATTTTCCCGCATAATTATCAAATTATTCGTCAAATCCGGGTCTTTTGAATTTCCGTGCATCTAATTCCTAATTTAAGCATCTGGCAGTGAATGAACATTTTTCACACCAACGGTCGCAGTAATTATAGATACCTTCAATAAAATTACCCTCATTTACGAGTTTGAGGGTACGGTCTTTCATTTCCGAGGGAGTAAGCATAGGATCAATTATTATTTAATATAACAAAAATCAACGTATTAAAAAACGTATTATAAGACGTATTATAAGACGTATTATAAGACGTATTATAAGACGTATTATAAGACGTATTATAAGACGTATTATAAGACGTATATTTTTAGAAAAAGAACTTTGACTGTTTAATCTTCCAGCGCCTGGTAGACCATTGCCTTGAATTTATCCTGAATCTCTCCGTGGCTCAGCGGATCCTGCTGCATAAATATCAGTCCGACAAGCCGTTCTCTGGGATCTGCCCAATAGGTGGTGCTATAATAACCACCCCAGGAAAAGCTGCCTTCGGAAACACCAAGTTCGGCCTGTCCGTATTCGGTTGTTATCTCAAATCCCAGCCCGAATTTATTCCGGCCATGGTTAAGATCGCCGATCTGATTTGATGTGATCAGTTCCACAGTCCTCCTTGCAAGAAGCCTTTTTCCGTTATAAGTTCCATTATTCAGGAGCATCTGAAGGAATGTCGCATAATCCTTCGTGGTCGAGCTAAGTCCCGCTCCTCCGGAAAAATATGTACCCTTCAGTAAAGGATAGTTTATCATAAATGAATCCTGGGGAACCGGGATGACACGATGGTTGCTGTTTTCAGTGCTGACTTTCACCAGTCTGCCCTGTTTTTCAGGAGGAAGATAAAACCATGTATCAACCATTCCCAGGGGATCGAATATCCTGGTCTTAAGGAATTGATCGAGTGGTTCTCCAGACAGCACTTCAATAAGATATCCGACCACATCCACGTTCAAACCATAGGTATACTTCTCTCCCGGATGATGGACAAGTGGCATTCTGCCGAGAAGTTTGATATCATCCCCGATCCGGATCCTGTCATTCCCGAATCCTCCCATTATTCCTCCTTTGGCATAAACAGCATTCATCATTGATGATCCGATACCGGCATAATCGATACCTGATGTATGTGTAAGAAGGTCCCGTATAGTAATTTCTCGTTTTGCCGGAACTGTTGTATATGTTGTATCCTTTTCATTATAAGTTACAATCACCCTGGGATCAGCAAATTCCGGAATATATTGCGATACCGGGTCATCAAGGAGGAATTTCCCTTCCTCATACAACATCATTAATCCGATGCTGACAATCGCCTTTGTCTGTGAGCATATCCGGAATATATCGTCCGGTTTCATCGGTGTTTTCTTTTCCAGATCACTCACTCCGAAAGCTTTGTTATAAACTATCTTTCCATCGCGAGCAATGAATGCGGAAGCTCCGGCGATCCAGCCGTTGTCAACGGCCTGCTGAACCATATTATCAATTCTCAAAAGTCGTTCGGAAGAGACTTTTACAGATCCGGGAGCGGCTTCCTGCAGTACTGCTGAATCTGAACAGGAATAAAATGCGAGAACAGCTAAGAAAATAAATGAATAAATGATCTTTTTCATATAATTGTATTTTAGGTTATGTTATGAAGGAAGAATTAAGAACATTCGAATGATGAATGTAGAAGTAAAACTTCTTACATGGACTCTTCAGGAAGGAATTCAAGTGTTCTGACGAGTGCGGCCACGACCCACCCGTTGCCTCTCGACCAGTAACAATCTTCCCCGTTTGGCTCTTTGTATGGCGGATCAAAATCCTTGTCGCGCCACCACAGATGATCTTCTTTGCTGTATAGTCCGTTGTCTCCATGCCTGAGCTTTGAATAAAGATACATCTCATGAGCCCGGTCGAAGTATTTCGTATCGTTGTAAACAAAACCAAGGCGTGCAAATACAGGCATCGACATGTGTATGGCATCAATCCAGCTCCAGTCATCAATTTTATCAGTGGCAATCATATTATCGATACACGTTTTAATGTCCCTGATCCTTTCCTCCTTTGACCTGTCCATAAGATAAAGATCTATATATGTCTGTCCGCAGCACTGATCATCACCATTCCGGGTTTTAACCCCGTTCCGGAGACCCCATTTATGGAACTCACCCCAGCTTACGGCATAATGAAGGTAATCCGGATCAGGTTTCAGCTTATAAAGGGCTATCAGACCTTCGTAATATGTGCCCCTGGTCCATATATTACTGGGTCTTTCTCTTTCGGTAATTATGGTTTTGCCCACATCGGGCCATTTCTTTATGAAATAGCTGTTGGCAAGGACCATTGCTGCCATGGTCTGGTCTTTGGAAACAGACTGTGAACGGAGCAAATCATTATGTCCGGCTGTAAGAAGCAGAAGAGCTGCCATTATCAGCCCTGAGAATATTCTCTTCATATTGATTTTATTTATGTTTCTCTTATCCCGGGCTATTTCTTCACCTTTCCAAGTAACAGGTCGGTAAGGTTTTTTGCTGCCTTAAGATTTTCAAAACTTTCCGGAAGCAGGGCATGATCAATGTATTCATTATATATCCAGGGATCACCTATTGCAAAAACATAGCCCTTGCCAAAAACAGTTTCAGCCATCAGGACTTTCCCGTTTTCAGTCAGGATCGCTTTTGCATTTTTGCTGAGCTCAATGTCCGAAACCTCCTTGATGTAGATCTTCGAAACTCCCTTAAACAACGGATGATCCGGAAGAGCTTTCACTGCGCCCATTTCCCAGTCGCGGTTTATTACAGGATGAAGGGACACGTGATTGAATCTTATCCCGAATTTTGAGGTCAGCCTGTTGAGATGGGTGAATTCACAATTCGGGGCATCATTGGCAAGAATGGCAAGAACACCCCCCTGTTTTACCCATTTTTTTATCGTCCTGACATCATCAGGCAGAATATAATTGGGTGATTTTGATTCAGTTGTTGTATCCGGATCCACAATTATGTAAACATCTGCTTCTTTCAATACCTCTTTTGCCGGTTTTTCAATAGTTGTTATGACCGCTCCACGGTTTTTGAAGATCTCTCCCCACTGTGAATAACCACTGAATTCCTTGTCGGTCCACAGATAATGGAAGGGGATGCCGGTCTTTGCATTAGTTTCCCTGTTGAACCAGTTATCAAGCGCCACAACCGGCTGGGCGGTGATATTCACTGAAAATAATGTCCAGGTCAGCATTGCCAAAACCGACAGGGAACTTTTTATCTTTATCGTAATTTTCATTTTATTTTGATTATTATTCCAAAAATAGAAAAGATAAATGATGAATTGGTGTTGTCAATTCATAAACTTTAAAAAAGATAGAGGTTTTAAGAAAAAAATTTAACCTTAATTACTCATAACCTTTGTGTATTCCCTGGTATCCTTCGTGTCCTTAGTGTGACCTTTGTGCTTTTGTGGTTAAATAAAAATTTCCCTTACCCACAAGACACTAAGTACGCACAAAGGGACACAAAGGAGTGCAGTAAAATCAGGGACTTTTATGGACTAAGCAGATAAAAGTATTATCTTTCCGACAGGCGTCATATCCGGCTGCCGCTTGAACAGAAAGGTGGTAGCCTTGTAATAAAGTGGTACCAGTCAGGGGATACTAAACAATTTTTAACCAGATAATTATGAAGAAAGTGAATTTTTTTGCAGCAATTTTAATACTGGCATCAGCCATTTCAGGAAATGCTCAGAAAAGCGTTCCTGATAATGTTCTTTCAAAAAAAGAAATCAAAAAGGGATGGAAACTGCTGTTTGATGGCAAGACATCGGCAGGATGGATGAATGCCCGGACAAAAACATTCCCATCAAGCGGATGGGAGATAAAGGACGGGATGCTCACAATAAATCCCGCTACCAAAACCAAAGGAGGAGGTGGCGATATTGTAACTGTCGGCAAGTTCAGGAATTTTGAATTATCTGTTGATTTCCGGTATGCAAAGGGAGCCAACAGCGGTATTAAGTATTTTATAGACACTGAATCAGATAACGGCAAGAGGGCGTCAATCGGATGCGAATATCAGGTTCTCGACGACAGGATCCATCCCGATGCAAAGGCCGGAGTTGGCGGTAACCGTACCCTGGCAGGACTTTATGATCTGATAGCTCCCCGGGAAAAGAAAGACAATGGGGAAGATGTATGGAACAATGCAAAAATTGTAGTTAATGGTAACAAGGTGCAGCATTGGCTCAACGGCCAGCTTACTGTTGAATATGAAAGGGGAAATGCTGCCTGGAAAGAACTTGTTGCAAAAAGCAAATTCAAAGATATCCAGGGATTCGCTGAAGTTGAAGAAGGAAGGATACTTCTTCAGGACCACGGGAATCTGGTGTCGTTTAAGAATATTAAAATAAGGGAATTATAGTAACGGCGCAAAGGCGCAGGGGCGCAATGGCGCAATGCAGGATTAAGATATAAACTTAAGGAGTACTGGGAATAAAAGTTTCCCCTCCTTTTTTCAAGGAGGGGTGGCCGGGATTGCTATTTTTGAAATGTTTACAATTGTGCTTTCCCGGCCGGGGTGGTTAAAATCCTCTCAGAAATTACAGATTTCGTAATTTTGTATTAAACATTAAGATGGATGACTTGTTGTACATCTGTTTGTTATTGATACAGAACTTCATTAAATCCTGATTATTATGAGAAATATAATTGGTCTATCCCTGATCACTGCTTATCTCCTGCTTTCCGGGTGCAATAAGGATGATGAATCTGAGCGGTTCAAACTGCTGACAACTCCTGTCTGGACCAGTGAGTCTATTCTTGCCAATGGTGTGGAACCTGCCGGATCGTGGATATTCCTTAAGCAATTCAGCGGAGATGCAAAATTCAATAAAGACGGAACCGGATCATTCGGAAGTTATACGGGCGAGTGGAAATTTAACGCGGCTGAAACAGAGATAACTATAATAACTACAGCGGTATCTCTTCCCATTATAACCGATATCGTAGAACTGACCTCAAAATCTCTTAAAATAACCACAACAGTTAATAATCCGCTTAATCCCTTAGAGTCGGCAGATGTCAGTATGACCTTCAAAGCAAAGTGATGCATTATTTACTTACGGCCATCCTGTCTCTGGTATGTTGTGGAGTATATGCCACAGATACAGGAGGTACAATAAAGGGAAAGGTTACCGATAGCGGAAATGGTGAACCACTTTCAGGAGTGTATGTGATTTACGGGACCGGGCAGGGAACAACTACTGATGAATCGGGTAATTTTATTATCAGTGATGTTTCCGGAAAGATCAGAATAATATTTCAGTTCATCGGGTATTCAAAAGTTACACGGGAAGTTGTGATAAGGGAAAATGAAACCTTTGAACTAAATATAAGTCTGGAGACACTTTTGAGTGAGATCGATCAGGTTGTTGTCAGCGCGAACAGGGTCGAACAGAAGATTGCCGAGCTGAGCGTATCGATGGATATAATTAAGGATTCATTCCTTTCAGATAATCATATTACAGATGCTCAGGAGCTGATAAATAAGAGTCCCGGCATTGACGTAATGGACGGTCAGGCATCGGTAAGGGGAGGAAGCGGATTCAGCTATGGAGCCGGAAGCCGTGTTCTTGCACTCATCGACGGGCTGCCCTTTAACTCAACCGATGCCGGAAATATAAAATGGCAGTTCCTTCCCCTCGAAAATATCTCCCGGATTGAAATAATTAAAGGTGCATCCTCAGTACTATATGGTTCTTCAGCTCTTAACGGGATAATTAATTTCAGGAGCGCCGATGCCACAAACACACCTTCGACTACATTCTTCACTGAAGCCGGGATCTTCGGCCGGCCAAAGAACCGCGACTGGAAATGGTGGGATACCCCAAGGGTCTTTACAAATACTTCAATCTCTCACCTTCAGAAATTCGGGAAGACCGATTTAGGACTGAGCGCTTACCTGATGACAGACGAAGGATACAGGAGACTGAATGGCGAGAACATGGCAAGGATGACCTTCAGGCTGAAGCATTTCAGTGAAAAAATTGAAGGTCTGAATTATGGAATTAATTTAAGTTCGGGAAGCACTCATAAAACGGATTTCGTACTGTGGGAAAACGCTGAAACAGGTGCCCTGAAACAATCAGAGACGACTGCAGCAGAGTTCAGGGGCGATTTCATCACAATTGATCCTTTCATCTCACTTAAAAAAAATGAGAGATCAAGGCATGATCTGAAAATCAGGTTCCGCTCCGACCGGAACAGACTTCCTGAAAATGAATTGAATAACAGTGATGCTGTAAATCTTTATTCAGAATATCAGCTTTGGTACAGATTAGCCGGCTATCTCGACATTACTTCAGGGCTCACAGAAAACTACAGTAAGGTAAAGTCGGAGTTCTTCGGCGATCATTACGGACTGAATCTGGCAGCTTTTTCACAGATCGAAATAAGACCCTTCAGCAGACTTAAAGCTGTCGCCGGAATGAGACTGGAACATTTCTCGCTCGACGGGATCAGCGATAAACTTACCCCTATCATCAGAGCAGGACTCAATTTCCAGGCTACAGACTATACGTACCTCAGAGCTTCATTCGGTCAGGGATACCGCTTCCCATCAATTGCAGAAAAGTATGCATCAACAACACTGGGTTCAATAAAGATAATCCCCAATCCTGAAATCCTGGCTGAAGAGGGATGGAATGCTGAGATAGGAATTAAACAGGCATTCCTCGCAGGCAAAACAGCCGGAAATGCAGACCTGTCAGTGTTCCTGATGCATAATTCAAACCTGATAGAGTTCCTGTTCGCATCATATCCCGAAGAAGGGATAGGCTTCAGAGCCGATAACCTCGAAGAAGCCCGGATTTTTGGAACTGAATTTGAATTTGCAATCCGTACACAATTAAATCAGGCAGAGATATCAGCTACCGGAGGCTATACCTACATTTATCCGAGAGATCTGAGCAATAAAACTGCAGATGAGATCACCTTCCTGAAATACAGAAGGAAACATTCGGCAAAGCTTTATGTTAATTCAACCTGGAAGAAATTCAGCCTCGGATCCGGTCTTAATATAAGATCAGAAATTCTGAATATTGATGATGTATTCCTTAATCCGTTAACTGCTGAGCTTTTTCTGCCCGGGTTCCAAACTTATTGGAGCAATAATAACAAATGGTATGCTGTTCTCGATGCATCTGCGGGCTATAGCATAAGCCCAAAACTCACTCTCTCATTTGCAGTCAAGAACCTTACAAATACTGAATATATGAGCCGTCCCGGAGATATCCAGCCTCACATGAATTTCAGTCTGCGCTTTTCAGGAAAATTTTAACCCCGATCGTAAAACCTGTCTTTCCTTTTTGTTATTTCTTTGTGTACCTTAGTGGCTACTATATAACTCACCCCTAAATCCCTGCCTGCGCTGTCGCTTCGGCAGGCAGGCCTCAGGGGGGACTTTTGAGTCTGAGCGCCCCCCTGGGGGCAAGGGGTGGCAAGAAGGGCTGGAGTTATTATAGTTGATGTTCTTGAGTTCTCTAAGGTGGTATACTTTGTGGTTAAAGTAAATTAAGTACTCATTGAATAACATTTATACATTATGATTAAAGAATTCCTGACCTCACGGGAAAGGGTGATAAAAGCATTGAACCATCAGGAACCAGACAGGGTACCGATTGATCTGGGTGGTTTTCAGACAGGTATTCATAAAAACGCATATAAATCGTTAATTGATTATCTGGGCATAAATGAAGAAATTGAGATGCTTGACCCTGTTCAGCAAATTGTAAAACCCGGTGAAACAATCCTTCAGAAATTTAATGTCGATATCCGTTACATAACTGCTCATGGACCTGACAGTTTCAGGGGAGGTATTGAGAAAAATGAAAGGAACGGAAGGATCTGGCACGATCTGAAGGATGAGTTCGGTGTAGTATGGTCAATGCCCGATGATCAGATGCTATATATGGACATCTCGCATCACCCACTGGCAAATGCCCGGACTGAAGATATTGCCGGGTATCCATTCCCGGATGGCTCTGACAGATCCAGATTTACCGGTGTCCGTGAAGCAGCTTCAAAGCTCCGTACTGAAACAAATTATGCTATATCCACAGGTATAGGAGGTGTGATCTATGAAACCTGCTGGTATCTGAGAGGACTGGAGCAATGGTATTTTGATATGCTGGCAAATCCCGGATTTTGTGAGGAACTGATGGAGCAGATATTAAAATACTGGTATAATTATTATACCGGTTTTATGGAAGCAGTCGGAGATCTGGTGGATGTTGTAATGATTGGCGATGATATTGCCGGCCAGGAAGGGCCACTCTATTCTCCTGATTTTTATCGGACTGTGGTCAAACCCCGGCAGAAGAAGCTGGTACAACATATACACTCTTTGACCAAAGCAAAGATATGGTATCATACCTGCGGTTCATGTATTGAATATATTCCCGATCTGATCGATATTGGTGTTGATATTATAAATCCTGTCCAGATCAGCGCCTTCAATATGGACCCTGTCAGGCTGAAGAAACAATTCGGCGATCATATTGTATTCTGGGGCGGCGGTATCGATGCCCAGCACATACTGCCTTTTGCAACTCCCGACCATGTAAGGGAGGAAGTAAAAAAATCTATTGAAGCTTTTAAACCAGGTGGTGGCTATATTTTCAACAATGTTCATAATATCCAGTCGGGAGTACCTGCTGAAAATATAATTGCAATGTTTGAAGCGGCTTATGAGTTTGGATTCTATCATTAAAATCATTTACAAGGAATCTTTTAACCATCGATATTAAGGGGTCCCTTCAGGATCTTAAAAAAATAAAAATGTTAACTTCACGGAACAGTAAAATAATCAATATGAAACCCGCAATCCTGAAATCAATAATTCTGGTACTGACCATTGCTCCCATGATCACATCATGCAAGAAGGAAGTTATTAATGAAGTTAAAATAAACGATCTCAGTTCATTTACGACTGAATTTAAATCTCCTTCACCGGAATATACCACATCTCCCTTTTTTGTCTGGAATTATAAAATAACAAAAGAGGAGATTGATAAATACATGACCGATTTCAAAAACTCCGGCAGCAGTCAGGTTTTTGTTCATCCGCGTCCCGGACTGATAACCGAATACCTTTCTGATGAATGGTTCGATCTTTTCAAATATACTATTGAGAAGGGTAAAGAACTGGGAATGCTTGTCTGGATCTATGACGAAAATTCATATCCCAGCGGTTTTGCAGGAGGTCATGTTCCCGACCGGATGCCGGAATCATATAACCAGGGACAGGGACTGGTGATGAAAGAATTTCAGACCTTACCCGATACTGCTGAGAAGTTCTTTTTATGCCTGAAGGAAGAGAACGGTACATTCACAGATATCACAGCCTCTCTTGCGGGTGAAAAAGGAAAGAACGGCAGATATCTCCTATTCTCCAAAACATATTACGGGAAAAGCGGATGGTTCGGGGGATTCAATTATGTCGACCTTATTTACCCCGGTGTAACAGAAAAGTTCCTTGAGATCACAATGGACGGCTATGAGAAAAAACTGGGCTATGAATTCGGGAAAACAATCCCGGGAGTTTTTACCGATGAACCTGAAATAAGTTCTCCTGGCGGCATAAGATGGACACCTGACCTTTTCGACAGGTTCCTCGAAAAATGGGGCTATGATCTAAGGACAAATCTCCCATCACTTTTCGAAGAATCAGGCGACTGGAAGAAAGTAAGACATAATTATACACAGACCCTCCTGCAGTTGTTCATAGACAGATGGGCAAAACCATATTTTAATTATTGTGAAGCAAAGGGATTGAAATTTACAGGTCATTACTGGGAGCATTCCTGGCCGGGAATGCAACAGGGTGGCGATAATATGGCAATGTATGCATGGTTCCATGTACCGGGTGTGGATATGTTGTTCAACCAGTTCGACGATTCCTCGGTAAGGGCTCAGTTCGGGAATATCAGATCGATAAAAGAGCTTGCCAGCGCAGCAAACCAGACAGGACGTCAGAGAAAGCTAAGCGAGACATACGGAGGCGGAGCCTGGGAACTTACCTTTACCGATATGAAACGGCTCGGAGACTGGGAATATGCTCTCGGAGTGAACTTAATGAACCAGCATCTTTCACATATCACCCTTGCAGGCGCCAGAAAATATGACTACCCTCCCACTTTTACATACCACGAACCCTGGTGGAATAATTATAAATATATAAACGACCATTATGCCAGACTTTCGATGGCGCTTTCAGCAGGAAGACAGGTAAATGATATACTTGTCATAGAACCTACCACATCGGCATGGCTGTATGATTCCTATGCAAAGAGGAACCCTCAGACAAATAATATCGGTCAGACATTTCAGAATTTCATAACCCGGCTGGAGAAAAGTCAGGTTGAATATGATCTCGGTTCAGAGAATATGATAAAAGATATGGGATCAGTTAAAGGCGGGAAACTTGTCATCGGCCAGTGTGGCTATTCAACCGTGGTATTGCCCCCGCTGATTGAAAATATTGATCTGGCTACATTCAGGCTTCTTCAGAAATTCGTCGCAGGAGGCGGAAAACTGATTGCTTTCTCCATACCGGCATTATGTGATGGTTCGGTAAATGAGAGCATGGACAAATTCTTTAATAAGTATTCCGGGAAAATAACCAAAGCGGAAAATCTTACTGGCGAAGTGATCTCAAAACATCTCAGCAGCAAGGAAATAAGCTTTTCAGGAGTTACTGGCGGGGATCTTTATCATCACCGCAGGGTTCTGGCCGACGGACAGGTTCTGTTTTTAACAAATTCAAGCCTTACAGAGGAGCTATCCGGCTCAGTTAAAGTGAGCGGAGCTGATGTATTAGTTTTGAATACATTCACAGGTTCTGTAAACGGATATCCTCATGATCAAACAGATAAAACAATAAATCTTTCATTTAACCTTCCCCCTGCAGGAAGCATGTTGTTATATTTTCCGAAAGTAAAGCAGGGAACCTATGATACTGTAACCATCCCGGCAGATTTCATTCCTGTCAGCGGAACGCCCGGTATGGAGGTAAGTAAAGACAGTGAGAATGCAATTGCAATTGAATTTTGTGATCTGACGCTGGGTGGTGAACTCTCCCGCGATCTTCATAATTATACCGCAGCCGATATGGTTTACAAATACCACGGCTTTAAAGACGGGAATCCCTGGAATCATGCAGTACAATTTAAAACGAACATTACAGATCGCGATAATTTTGATGTGAATACAGGATTCACTGCGGAATATCACTTCATCATAAAAGAGAAATTCGATTACTCAACATTAACAGCAGTTGTTGAAAGGCCGGATCTGTGGACAGTAAGCTTTAACGGAACCGAGATCAGTCCTGAAAACGGACAATGGTGGCTCGACAGGGAGTTCGCGGTATTCAGGATAGGTGATCTGGTAAAAACAGGAAAGAATACGATTTCTCTTAAGACATCACCCATGAAAATACATGCCGAGATTGAACCGGTCTATATTAAAGGTGAGTTTTCAGTGAATCCGGCAGATAAGGGCTGGACACTGGGAGCGCCGGTTAAAGCATTAACAGCCGGAAGCTGGAAAGATCAGGGTCTGCCGTTCTATTCATGGGGAGTTACATACAGTAAAGAATTTACCGGACTGAGCACAGGTACCCCGTACAAAATAAAGCTGAATAAATGGAACGGCACGATAGCCGAAGTCTCAGTAAATGACAAATGGGCAGGGGTAATCGCATTTCCCCCGTTTGATCTTGATGTTACTGAATTCATTACCTCCGGAACAAACAGGATAGATGTCAGGGTTATAGGGAGTCTCAAAAATCTCATGGGTCCTCATTTCAATAATCCTGCCCCCGGGATGGTTGGTCCCGGACACTGGAGGAATGTAAAAAGCTATCCTTCAGGAAAAAATTATCAGCTGCTGGATTATGGATTAATGGAGGAGTTTGATGTGCTCCAGGGGAAATAAACATCTGATTTTTGTTATATTACCTGTTCAGTGTCACATCCAGGTAAACCGAGTACCGGCCATAGGTTTCATAAAATGGCTTGAACAGAACGCCGTCAATAGTGAACTCCAGTTTCGAGGGATCCCCTGAGATCGATTTGCTGATGTCTTTCGCATTCAGCGTCACTTTACGCCATTCAGTAATCGGACCCGTTTCCCGGGCAGCCAGCAAGACAGGCCCATAGAACAGGCTGGCAATGTTCTGCTGATCCATCACCGGCTCCAGATAGAATTTAAATGGCATCTGCAGCTCAACCGTATCACCATTCTTCCATCTGCGGCGTATGGTCAGATAGCTTCCGGGCATGGCATCAACTTTCATATCCCTGCCGTTTAACTTTACAAAGAAACCTTTGGTTGCCCAGTGGGGCACCCGGACATGGAGGTTAAATCTGCCCCTGCCCTTTATGGTAAGTTTTGTACGGTCTTCCTTAGGGTAAGCTGTTGTCTGCGTTATGGTTATCTTCCTCTCCGTCCAGTGGAGTGTTGAAGGCACATATAGGTTCACATACAGCGCCTGGTTGTCTGCACTTCTGAAATAAATCGTGCTCTGAAACTTCGTGTTGCTTTCAAGAGCTGTTCCGTTACAGCACGAAAAGCCATCCATTCCGGCGTTGTCAAACTGTTTTACCGATCCCGGCCTCAGTGGAACATGATAGGTATTTGCGGGACTGTTCTCTGCAACAGACGCGAGAATATGATTGTAAAGTCCTCGCTCGTAATAATCCATGTACTCTGCTTTCTGGTTGAAGAGAAACAGACTTCCGGTCAGCTTGAGCATGTTGTAGGTGGCACAGGTTTCATTCTGGCCGCCTTCGGCGAAACCGTTCTCGAAAAGTGAGGCTGGTTGGGCTGTGAAGCACTCAGGATTATTTAGATTCCGGGCTCCGGCGACTCCACCAATACTGTACATGTAATCATTTGTAACAATATTCCAGAAATTATCTGCTATAAAGTAGTAGTCCGGTATTTCCGAATTGCGATAAATCTCAATTGCCCCGATTATCTCCGGCGTATGCCTGAGCCAGGGCGCTGAGATAATGTCCGGTAGCATGACCACGAAGCCTGGTCTGCTGACTGTCCCATCCTCCCATTGGTTCAGCTCCCGCAGGCTGCTCCTGCCCGAAAGCATTCCGGAGCATGTACAGGAAATTATCCGGATTTGTTGAAGCAAGTCTGTTTACAAACTTGTCGCGATTTTCAATAAATTTAGACTTGTGATTATTTATATCAGCATCCAGAGAAACCTGTGCGAGGCTGAAAACTTCCAGGGTTCGATGAGGTACTGCTGATCCCTCAGCCGCCTTCACAGTCACCTTCGCCTTTGGTTGCAGTTTTGATCCGGCAATTCTTCCTGTCACTGTATATGTTCCCGGGGCAAGTACCTGGCTGTTATCCACGGGCGATGGCCAGATAACTCTTACATCCGGCCCCTCAATATTATTGCTGTAGACACCCTTTACAAAGCGCGGTAGTCTCGGGAGATGGCCCACCACGGTTTCAACCTCCACATCCTGAACGCCGGTCAGGTAAGCATTATACAGTTGAGGCTTCATCCCGAAGAATTCCGGGAGGTTTCTATCCGGTCCCGGATCAATTAATCCTGTCCCCTCGATTCCATCGAGGATCTGGTCACTACCTTGTCCGGATGCAGGAATTGCTGCAAGCGCACTAAAGCATAAGATGATCCCTGCCAGCAAACTGTTAATTCTCATACCTGAAAACCTTATTCAATTACACTAAATCCTTCCAAAGATAATCAACCCTTCTATATTGACTCTTCGGACTACCCTGATAGAGATAGAATAGTTCGATATTTTTGCAGAAGTAACAATTGTGTCAGACACCTCGCGGAAAGTCTTTTAAATATGGTGGTAGCAGTAAATACCCAATTAATCTGTGAAAAGTGAAAACCTGCCCGGGTGCACATTTATTGAGTGGAATCAAGCTTATTATTATCTCCGGTGATATATTCGATTATATGGAACCATTATTATGCATTATATGTTAGTAAGGAAATAACTTGCGACAATTTGGAGATAGATACTTTCAGACATATTTACTAAATTCGAAAAAAATAAATGCGATGATTACCAAGGTGTCAATCCGTAATTTTAAAAAGCTAGAAACTGTTGAATTTGAGCTTGGTAACACAGTAGTGATAATTGGTCCAAATAACTCAGGAAAGACGACGGTGCTTCAGGCATTAACATTATGGGATGTTGGATTAAAGAAGTTAGCGGAACTTGGAAGGAAACATTCAAAAAAGTCCAAAAGAGTAGGTGTTGCAATTAATCGAAGAGATTTATTAGCAATTCCTGTTTCATCTGCCAGACTTATTTGGTTTCATCAAGCTGTCCGTGAAATGGACAGACAATCTGAGAACCTTAAAACTGCAAATATTAGAATCGAAATAATTGTAGAAGGAATTACTAAAGGAATAAAATGGAAAGCCCCTATTGAATTTGATTATGCAAATTCAGAGTCAATCTATTGCAGACCGATGAAGATTTCTGATACAGTTGAAACATATTATCAAATTGACGAAATAGCATACCAAACTGAAATCGCCTTTCTGCAACCAATGTCTGGATTATCCACTAAAGAGGACAAATTAACTCAAGGATCCATTAAGGTGCGAATTGGAGAAGGAAAGACAGCTGATGTGCTAAGAAATGTTTGCTATCAGTTAATATATCCTGATAATTCTGAGTTGCTGGGATTTAATGCTGAAAAAAACTGGACTGAACTTTCTTCAATAATCATTGAAAAATTCGGAGCAAAACTAAACAAACCCTCATTTATTCCTGAGACAGGATCAATTGAAATGACATATGAGGAGAATGGGCACATCTATGATCTGGCATCATCAGGTAGAGGCTTCCAGCAAACATTGCTATTGTTAGCATATTTATACACTTATCCTGGAAGAACCATTTTACTTGATGAACCAGATGCTCATCTTGAAGTCATTCGCCAACGTGAAACTTATGAGCTTATAAATGGTATTGCTCAAAAATTAGATTCCCAGTTAGTCATTGCCAGCCATTCAGAAATTGTTCTTAATCAAGCGGCATCATCAGATACTGTTGTAGCGCTTTATGATGACAAGTGTCAAGCACTTACCGACAACACAAGGATTTCTCAATTCAGAAAGCTTCTTACTGATATTGGATGGGATAAATACTTTGTAGCAAGAACAAAAAAACACCTTTTATATTTTGAGGGGCCAACAGATCTGAGAATGTTGCTTGCATTTTCGAAGAAATTAAATCACGAATCACAACATTTTTTAGAAAAAGCTAATATTTCATATACTGCTGACAACCTACCATCCACAGCCCAAAATAATTTTCATGGACTAAGAAATGTAATTCCTGAATTAAAAGGATTAGCAATTTTTGATAGGCTAGACAGAAATATTCAGGATGATCCTTACTTAAAAATCTTACAGTGGAGAAAAAGGGAATTAGAAAACTATTTTTCATTCCCTGAAGTATTGGAGAGATGGGCACAAAATCATGGCGAATCTACATTATTTAAGAATTATCTGGCTGCAATGCAAGAAAGTATCCGGGATAATACCACTCCTGCATGGTTAAAGGATAGAAGCCATCATTGGTGGTTAGATTGCAAGATGTCAGATGATTACCTTCCAGCAATATTCAATGATTTTTATAAGAAGCTTGGAATTCAAAACACCTTTACAAAAGGGAGATATCATGAATTGATAGATTTCATTAAGATAGAGGAAATTGACATTGAAATTATTGAGAAATTAGACCAAATCCTGACAATACTAAATCCCAAAATGCATCGAACAAAATTTTCGAAATAGCTCTTTGCCTGACACAGAGGGCTTAAATCTTTTTTACCAGCCTTTCATCAGATACTTTTTCTTTTCATACTTATCCAGTACCAGTGAGCAATCTTCCCACTTTACGGCTTTTATATTATCTTGTTTCTGATATCTATTGTAAAAAGGATGAATTTCGCTTTCCGAAAAATCTGAAATTTTCTTTTCTGCTTCTGCCTGCCTGTTCAGGGCAACTTCTACCCATACATCTTCAAGTGTGTCAGGAATTTGGCCAAAAAGGTCGCGGATATTTTTCAATCTTGAAGCAAGTAACTGATGAACCCTGTCTTCAACAGATCCTTTATATCTCATATTGAAAATCAGAATCTCATCTCTCTCCTGCCCGATCCTCTGAATTCTTCCTTTTCTCTGTTCCAGACGTGTAGGATTCCATGGAAGATCAAGATTGATCAATGTTCCAAGTGCCTGCAGATTAAGTCCTTCGCTTGCAGCATCGGTGCCAAAAAGAAGCTTCAGCCTTCTCTGGCGGACCATGTTCTTTATCTCTTCTTTTGTTTTTCTGTAGAAGACTCCTCTCTCATAGATGCCTGACCTGTCACTACCGGCATACAAACCAGATTCTATATCCGGATGCTCTTTTGAAAACCTGTCTGCAAACCACTTAGCCGTATCATAATACTGAGAAAATACTATGCATCCTCTATTCAGCCACGGCTCAATTTTGTAACTATCCAGTAAAATATGTTTTAACAAATCATATTTCGGATCATTGTTCTGATATTCCTTCAATAACATTACAAATCTTTGAAGACATGAAGTTTCCTCCCTGGTAAGTGATCTGAATACCGAATCCTGAGCCATGAATTTATCCTCATCTTCATCTCATCGGCAAAGATCCGTTTTAATACAGATACATTCTGAGGCGACAATTTATAGTATACATCTCCGGGTAAACTAAATTTATAATCAGCCATTCCAGTCAATCTCCTGAAGACTCCGAAGGTTTCAGGTTTTTCGGCAGCAGGAGGAAACGGATTTCTGAGCCATTCCCATTTCTCATTATCTTCAATGATTTCTTCCCTTCCTGTTACAATATTTATTCCTCTTAATGGTTCTCTTTGCCAGTTGCTGAGATAGTCTCCAAGTACGAAATCGGCCCCTTTCGAAAGTATATACAAAAGATCCCATGCCTCAACAGGGTTCATTTGAACAGGAGTTGCAGTCGCAAGTAACATACTTTTTGTCCGGCCGGATATATCCAGAAGGAATTGCATCAGATTGTTTGGCTTGGGTGCTTCGTTTTCCCTGCCGGGGAACATATTTTTTCTTCGTGCCCGGTGAGCTTCATCGACAATTACACATTCATAGTTCCTGGACATAAGGTATTCGCTGACTTTTTCTCTTGATCTTACGATAAGGCCCTGGGAAATTATTCCCACTCGTCTTGGACATTTTGATAATCCGGATTCATCATAAACCGGATATTCGACATTATTTTCATCAACCCAGGAGCTGCCATTCCAGACAGCAGAAGGCATATCGAGAAGGTTGGACATCTCTTCCTGCCACTGCCAGATGAGTGTTTTGGGGACAATGATCAGAATAGGTTTTTCACCTTCAAGCGCCATAAGCATTGCCGATAATGCAAGCTGAACCGTTTTCCCGAGTCCTACCATATCGGCCAGTACATATCGTGCTCCCGGTCCTTTTCCATGAGCTTTGAAGGCAAGGTCGACGAAATACTTCTGATGTTCCCATAATCCAAATTCTTTACGATAAACAGGGCTTTCAATTACCGTGGAAGCAGGATTCTTATCTTTCCTCCATTCTGGTATATTGTAAATTACCTGTCTGTTTATAATTCTCTGTAAGTCTTCAATTATAAAAGAAGTAAGCGGCCTTGCCATCGGATGTGTCCATAAAGCATCAAATTCATCCTGCACCCATTGAATTGACGCATTATCATCATCAACCCATGCGATCTCATAATTACCTTTTTCGCCCCAGCCTCCGTAAGTTTCGTTCATGCTCCCGATAAAAGCGATCTTTGATCCGTCTGATTTTGTTATGACACCTGCTTTTCCATGGATCAGACCGAAGACATCATTGGGCAGGACTCTGACCTGTATCTTACTTGTTGTAAGATAATTATATAGCTTTTTTATTCTTTCAGGGATCTTTATAAGCTCTTCTTCCGGCCTTCTTTCGCACCATTCAAGCTTCATCGCCTGTGACTGGTCTTTTATAAATTTCACATCGTCAGTCTGAAGTTGTGAGTTACAGACAACCCGTACAATTCCATTCATTTGATAGATCTGTTCTCCTGCTATCTCTATAATGGAGCTGCTGAAATAACCCGCTATACGGTCATAACTGACAGCTCTATCCAGTGATTTGTTGAAAAATGCCTCACCCGGATTGTTTACCCTCGATGAGAAATGGTTGATCATTTATTTACGTATTTATTATTTTGGAATGTCGTAGCCTGGAAATCCTTTGTTGATTATTAAAAATAGATTTCAATCGCAATTTTAGCTCAATTCCATAATTCTTCTGATTGCCATTCTAGAGGGAAGCCCATTGCTCTGACATCTATTATTTCATATTTTTTCAACAAACTCCTGAATTTGCTGCTGAATTTATGTTTTGGATTTATTGTATTCAACAGGTAAATAAGCATAGAGAGTAAGAAATAAGTCCGGTTATTTATTTTTACTAATTTCCCTTTTTTAGCAGGATCACCTATAGAAGTCACTTTTATCCATTGCCCGGAGGGAGATAACGGGATCTGAGGGCTTATTCTCAGAATCCTGTTCCACAACCTTAAATGATGAGCACATAAATTCCTGATATACACAAAACAATGAAGCCACGATTCAAAAACTTGTTCCCCAAGTCCAGAATGATTTGCTATTAAACGTTTTTCCGGACAGGACATAAGATTATAATAGAATGATGACAGATTGCCAAATGATGATATCTCAAGAATCATCCAGCTTGGAGGTAGAGGATCAGAATAGATTTCAGAAAACTGTTTTATAAAAACTTCATCACTTCGGTCTCTTTCTACCCTTAATTTTTCAATTGATTCATCATACGATTTCTGATTTTTAAACAGAGTTTTATCATTATACCAAAAGGGGCCATATTTATGTGAGAGGATATATATCATTTTTGCCCGTATAGCAACTTCGATTTTTTCAAGTTCAGAAGAAACAAGCTGCCTTAACTCACGATCAAAGCAATATAACTGGAAAGCGTTGTTAAAACTAGCTCCATCTTTGAATATTTTCAGGGATTTAGGTTCTGCAATTAAAGGGTACCAGTAAGCGCTCAACCTGAAGTAACTTATATTCTCAAGAAGATGCAGGGCTTTCTTCTCGTCTTCTATTTTAAGTCCCCGGTTTTTAAGTCTTTGAAGCTGTTCCGAATACTCAAGAGGAGGCTCATCATATTTTCTTCTGGATCTTCCTGCCATCGTCATAAATTAAAAAGTCCACCCTGAGCGCCCTGATCTTACGGGAAGGGGGGTGGACATGTTGAAACAAAGATAAACAACTGATTTCATTTCTTCAAATTTATTTTCGTCATTCATCTGCCTGAATTATGTTCCGTCGTTTGTGACGAGTTCGAGTATATACCTGGCATATCTTGCCGGATCCTCCCAATGTTTCATGTGAACAATATGCTCTGTAGTGGTAAGGTAACGAAGAAGCTCGAGAATTATCTGCCGTTTGTCCCAATAGTTCTCTACCTCATTTTTAAGCCATGCTCTTCCGGCCTGTCCATTCTCTTCTTTCTCACCCTGGTTTATTGCCATCAAAACCTGTCGTAGAAGTGTATTGCCGAAATTATCCGAACCCCTGAGCCATTTATTACCGAGTTCAGCCGGCGTTTTAAATCGCACCTGGTTGGCTTTGGTGCTTGCAAGCATGTTTTTGAATTCCTTTATTCCAAACCCCCTTGCCATCTCCTGATAGGCGCCGAGTTGGTAGACATTGTTTTTTTCAAGTTCCATGCCTTTAATAAAAAATCTTTCAACAGGGGACAAACTTTTCCAGATGAAACTGTCAAAAGATTTTGGTATCAGATAATCGTATGCTGTTCTGATAGCATTGTTTATAAGCTCTTCAACCGGATCAATCCTTCCATTAAACTGAGTTTTTCCAGCTTCTTCCTCAACATCAACACCTCCGATTCTGCGGTAACTTGTCAGAACTTTCATTGCCGCAGCATAAGATGCAAGAACATAATCAGCATCATTGAAATTGGGATCTTCTTTGTCTTCAAGGTTCTTCATGCTGTCAATCTGACGCTTAACCTCTTCCTGAATTTCAAAAATGATGGTATCTGAAAAGGCATTAAGAGTAGAAACATTTTTTCTTAATACCAGAATTACAGTTCCTTTAATATAGTTGCCTTCTTTTAATCCTGCACTTTCCGTTTCTGTTGCAATATTCCAGGCAGCTGTTACGGTCAGACCTGCTCCGATAAGAATCCTTCTCAGCTCTGCCCATACAGCAGGATCCTGATGTGTGAACATAATTACCTGAATTCCATTTTCTGACATATTATCGGCAAGATTACGGTATATCTCGACCATGCTTTTGTTGAAATCACCACCGTTTCCCCGTACCGCTAAAATTCTTTTGCTGTCAGAGTACCATTCCGGGAAAGCTCTTCTGAGTAATTCTTTATCCCATGCCAGGAAAAATTCTGAAAGCTCGTGGTAATTAACTGCATCCGCGTATGGAGGATCAGTAATCCATAAATCACAATTTTGCGAGATACTCCTGGCATCAGACAGAATAACAGAAGAATTCGAATCTATCTCTTCATTATTAATATTAAAAAACCATGTTGTGTCAAGTGTTGAAATAGTCCGCGATAAACCATTGTAGAAAGTATTTAATGCCTGATTGTAAAATGTGTCACGACCTTTTTCGTTTGCTCCATCATTAATCCAGCCACATAATTTTGAGTTCCAATTTGCCAGTTTATTTATCCCGAGTAATCCAACAACAAGTTCTTCCTTCGATTCGGCCATTTCAGCAACAATTTTATTGAAAAGGCCATGAGTCAATAATTGCCGTGGATAAAACAACTGATGCCAATATTGCCAGCCTCTTTCTTCTATCAACAGAATCGTAAATCCGTTTTTGAAAACTTCTGAGGTTTTCAATCTTTTCTTCAGAAGCGCCGGATATATTAATACTTGCCCAGGTCAATAATCCGGCAATCGGATTCAAATCACTACCAAACACATCACAACCTATTCTGGCTGCTTCAAATGGGATAGAGCCGCCTCCGCAGAATGAATCACCCACTACTGGTTTTCCTGAGAATTTCTTTTTACCAAGTTCCCCAATTAGTTCGGTTAAAGATTTAGCATTGGTCTATAAATGACTATTTATTTGTTTCCATGCTTCATCGTCATCCAATTTAGTTTCTTCAGGTCGAAGTGAGTATTCCAGCTTTTCATCATAACTTAATCTGTTGAATGCAATATGTGTTGCTTGTTCTTTTTTAGCTCTTGGGATTCCGGACTTCCACTTTAACCTGGTTAAATCGTTCTTAAATGCCGATTTGACCAATTGACTCTGATCAATATTCTGATCCATAAAAAGATCAGCCGGTACTTCGAAATATTCTCTTACTTCCTTTAAGGTAAGGTTTTCAATTATGGTTATTTCTTTAATAGGCCTCACTTTTCTCTTCCATAATCCATCCTGGTCCATCATAAGGATATTCAGGAATATTTCTCTGTCTTTTACAGGTTCATTGCTGGCGGGCATTAATAATCCGAGTAAAGTTGCCCTGATTAATATCAATGGTTTCCTGCCCCACCATTTGCCCAGTCCTGTTATAGTTTGCCCAAGGTTAGCCTTTCTTTCCTTATAGCTCTCTTTTGAAACCTTGCTTACAGGGAACTGTACCTCTATAAATGATTGATCCATTATTTATTATCGGAATTTGTCAAATCAGAACTGTCCTCAAGATATATATCAAAAATACTCCTTTGCTGTAATTTATCGGTAACCGGATTCTCGGTAAGAGCATATCTTACTGCTGTTCTCCAGCCGTATTTTGAATTCGCATCTCCGGTGCTGGCGTTTGTCATTGTGTATAGCCACCATCGTTCCTCGGGTTTCAGACCCTGCCAGTTCTTAATGGCAGTTGGTATGACCCGTATATCGCAATCCTCGATTGCCCAGCAAAGAAGAGTCATTTCTTTGCCAAGAAGCCGCTGTACCGGATTTTGCCCCTGCTTCCATGTTCCTGATCTCAAACCGGCTTCTTTCAATCGAAGGTTAAATTCATTACGCAAGGAGATCTCAATTTCTTTCCATTTGATCCTTGAGAATTCACATTTCAGCCTGTCGAATCTGTGATCTATTTTCTGCTCAGGGGCATCAAAAAGGGAGAATTCTCCGCTCGGTTTTTCCGGTTCATCCGGATTTCCCCATTCAAATCTTTCATAGATAAGGACTTTACCGTTCAGATTTTTTGGTATAATAACCAGAAAATGATGCTTTGACTCATTGGGATCAAAACCAAAACCAATTACATCTTTTATCTTTCCCATCAGAATAATACTACTGCTTTATTTCCTCCTGCTTCAATGAACTTAACTGCATTTGTTTCTCCGCGATCCAGTCCTCAAAATCCTGTCCTGTAAGAAAATGTACCACCCCGATCTGAAGAGACGTCTCAAAACTGCCAACTGTACCCAGAGAGGATCTTAAAAAATCGATCTGTGCTTCGATCTTTTCTTTTGGGATTTTCAGGGAACTGTCATAGATTACCTGCGCCCAGTGGTCATCTCCATTGGTCTTAAATACAGAATTTATGCTCACATCGGAGAATACAGCATGATATTTATAAAAGAGCGCCAGTTCGTCATACGTTTGCTTATTGCTGCTGGTTTTCACCATGCCCTTTTTATGATATTCAAGAGGTTTGTTCCTGTCAATTTTCAGACCCTCCGGTTTTTTCCAGTCAATTGAAACTTCAATCTGATCAGACCTGATCCCTTTCTTTTCAGCTATTGCCAGTACATAACGTGTGTTTTTTGGTATAATGAAGTCGTCGTTATATTGCGCAGCCCCCGGAGCTTTTGGATCAGTTCCGTCAGTAGTATAAAGTATTTTAGGTTCAGCAACCGAAGCTTCCAATTTCATTTTCTTTTGATCGCCTGCATCATAGGTCTTATATCGCAGGTTGATCTTATTTACCCATTTGACCGGTTTTCCGGTTTTATACTCACCTTTTGAATCGACACACAAAAACCAGACAATCATTTCATCAGTCCTCCATCTGTTGAAATCGGTTATCTTATCGGAAACAGTCGTTGGTTCCTGGTCATATTCATAAAAAACAGTATCACCAAATTTCGGGATTATGTTCAAAACTGCTGCGCTGGAGTTTTTATCGGGCCAAGTTGCCTGTATCGTTACAGAGGTCTCTTCCTTTGGAGGATTTTTCTGGATATAATTTCCCGCCTGGCACCAGGTACCGGTTTTCAGACAATGTTCAATAAGTTCGTCGAGAGCTTTAGGGTGATGCCATTGCCAAACCGGACTTGAAGCTGCACGGTTTTTAAGATCTTCACGGTGCATTTCATCAAGTGTGAAAAGACGCTGCAGACATTTATCCTTAAAAGTGCCGGAAGTTGGATTCTCTGTCGTAAATTTTTGTTTTTCAGTTAAAACCTTTTTGATCTGATCCTCTCCATTGAAATCATTTCCCCGGAAATCCATCAGGAATTCAGCATCAACCAGTCTATCTTCTCCCCGGTAGTGGAAAGGATAATAAAGTTTTACAAATGTTTCACGTGCTGCTGACAACAATTGCTGGCCGATTTTGATTTCACGGTCGACTGCCATTTCAAACTGTGGATTACTTTCCGAAACCCTTTCACTTTTCATATTGGCAATAATCCGCTGAATGGCCTTAAATTCTTTTGCCTTTCGCAAAAGGCTATCCATTGTGTTCCTGTCACCGGTCAGAAACATTATCCGGTTTTTATACTGGGCATCTTCATAAAGCCTTACAAGGTCAGGATTCAGTCCTGAGCTTAACAGGTTTGGTTCGGAAAGAACCAGAAGGATTTTGTCTGATTCAATTTTTATCTGATCGACCGGCGGAAAGACCATTACTTTCTGGTAGCAATCGTTAATTGTGGATTTAAACCTTTCTTCAAGGAACTTCCTGATTTCCAGCCGGGCGCTCTCCTCATCATATCCTTCAACAAGGCTGTTGAGTTCGGCTATCAGGTTCAACGAGATAACCCACCATTTCATGAGGAGCCAGCCCGAGTAATGCATTCGGGACATCGGCAAGAGATGCAACAAGGAGGAGTTTTGCTGCTTGAGAGATGAAGTCAACTTTAAACTGACTGTCAATTACTTCTGCGGTGGCTCTTCTATCGTTGGCAATATCTTTGCTTATTGCATTTATAAGGGAAGGCTTTATTTGTGATACAGCAGTATTTAAAGAAGGATCGTTAAGGTCAATATCGAAGGCATTAATAAGGTATCTGTTCTCAGCAGTTCCTGAATTCCACATAGAGATTATAACCCTACGCATCAATCTTATAAGATCGCGGGTTTGCTGAAAATTCTGATTTTCCCTGAACCTTTCATATAATTCCCTTATCGAAGGGTGGAAAGGGTATGATTCTTTTATTCCGGTGAATAGTTTGTCCGGGCTGTAATTTGTAAGGCCCAGATTCTTTGCTTCTTCAACTTTGGATCTATAAGCCTGAGCTATTTCGTTAACTTCATCTTTTGCCGGTAACCGGGTAAACAGCTTTGTCCTGAGGATGTCATATATTTCATCTGATGAACTCCCGACAGGTTCAATATTAAGGGCAAAACGACTTACCTCTGCCTCAAGATTGGAAAAAGATGCCTGCAGTAACCGGATTCCGCTCTGGTAAGTTGCTTTAAGGTCTGAAATTACAATTAAAATATTTGAAAGCTCCTGCCTGTTGGCTGCATTAAATAAATTAGCGAGAGCAGTTGTTGTAACATCGAGAGATCTCCGGTTCCGACCGGGATGGTTCTGGCATTTTCGAGATAAGGAGGCAGCTCATCAAGCAGAATAAGTTTTGGTCTGCCTTTCAGCATATTTATCCATTCGCTTTGTCCCGGAGCTCTGAGGCCGCTTTCCCAAAGTGCTTTAAACTCGTTTTCTCTACCCAGTTGACGGGCCAGTTCACCCCAGATACCCTTGGGGGCATTGCTTTCCCTTCCCGAAAATGCAATTACTTCAACTTTATCAAGTCCGTCATCTTTATAGTCATTACCAATTACCTTTGGGCGGAACTCAGGATTCCTTGCCAGTAATCCAAGGGAATTCATATTGTGAGTTTTACCTCCTCCCATACTCTGTGTAAGCTTTATCAAACCCTGAGGACTCTTACCTTTAAAGCGGTCAAAGGCAGTCCTGAGCAGGACAGACATTCACTGCGTTTTAAAATTAGTATCGAAAAACTGTACGGTATCAATCCTGTCCTGAATCAAATCACTGATATCAAGCACATCTGAATCGATATCCAATTGCCTGGGTTTGCACAGATTTACCAAATGCTTCATATTTTAGTTATAGATTTATTAGTATATCAATGAATATGAAAATTTCAGTAGCCGGGAGATATAAAATTTCGTAGCAATTCAACAAAATGAAGTTTAATATCCATGATTAAATTTCAAAGTTGTGATCTAAAATTCAACCTTATTTAGATCTTGTAGGATCATACAACTTTGTAATCGCCACCTATCAGTTCAAGGACGATCTCATTATAAAGCGGCTGGTTTGAATAAGAAATCTTTCCTCACATTATGTAAAGCTTTACATAATATGCAAAGATCATACGTCTGATGTCTTTCGCCTTTTCCTTTTAGCTTTTATCCTGTTCTTTCCACAGACGGTAACCGGAATCAATGTTAAGCCAATATTGTGGAGAGGTATTGAATATACCGCCAAGTAACCTGGAAACTTCAATCGTCAGCGGTTGTCTCTCGCGAAGAATAGCATTCAGAAGTTTTGTTTTGATATCCATCTCATCGGCAAGATCCTCCTTTGTCCAGTCACGAAGGTCCATCTCCTCGCGGATAAAATATCCGGGGCCGAATTTTTTTGCTGCTCTTATCTGAGAAGTGCTTACCATATATACGTGTTTCAGAATCTGTAATGCATTGAAATAGTTCTCATTAAAAATTTACCTGTTATATTCCGGTAGTCATCACCCAGCTTCCTTTTCCTTCCCTATCTCCACCTGTACCCCGTTCCTTCAAGAGGCAAATGCTCCGGGTTTTTAAGACGACCATACTTATCCCACCAGTCCTGGTAGATTATCCTGACTGCCAGAACCTCCTCCCCGGTTAGTCTGTAATCGGGATTGCTCTTTACATCAACCAGTACCGGAGTCAGAGATGCGAAATCCCTGTCTGAAATTATTGATTCTACACACCATAAAAGATACTCGCCAATCATTATGGACTCCTTACCGTTATTAAACCTGTATGGCGGAATTGAAGATATCGGATTAACCGGAAAATGATCACACGGAGTGATCAGATCAGTATTTTCCGCCAGATTGATCAGTAACATAACATCTTTCTTCTGAAAATCAGGCATTATCGCCCAAAGCCTTTCCCCGTTTTCGGTTATTTCGAATTCATCATAAGAACCGTCTTTAAGCTGCTCAACAAACTGTCTGACATCCGGATTCTTTAAATTAAAATCATTCTTATCACAACTTTGACAGATAACAGCAAAAACCAATATTATGACCAGATTTTTCATTTCTGCTTTTTAATATTGATGATATTTTAAAGATAACAGTTGCTTTATAGTTTCCCAATAAAATGTTTTATCCCGGGGATCCTTCTATCGGACTCATCTCACTAAAAACCAGCTCGCTAAAGTCAGACCGGAATAGTAATTTCACCCTATGGCTGAAATAATAAAGTTAAATTAAGACTAATATAAAAATCCAAACAGCCAGAGAGGAATTACATTCCCCGAACCGTATTTTATGTCATCTTGTGCAAGAAAAGATTTCTCAATATCCCGTATTTGTCTGCCAGTTTTGTTCCTGCCTGACCTGAAATTTTAGAACTAAATCTTCATTCTAGTACAAATAATTATGGATCAAACCGCTATTTTAGAATTTTTTGCATGATACAAATATTTTTCTACCTTTATTTCGTTATTGACTGAAATGACCTTAACCCCGCGTTTCAGCATTTACAAGGAGGAGAATTCTTCAAATTTAAAAACAAGTAACTTAAACTTAATTTTTGTCCTATGAGAAAATTACTGACAATCATTGCACTTACTTTTATCTCCGGATCACTTATCGCCGGCGGTCTGGTTACAAATAATAACCAGAGCATTAAATTTAACCGTCTGCAGAACCGGAATGCCTCAACAGATATTGATGCAGTATTCTATAATCCTGCCGGTCTGACAAAACTTGGAAATGGCTTTTACGTCTCCTTGAATAACCAGTCTGTATTCCAGACCAAAACTGTTACAAATAATTATCAATATCTTTCCAAGGAAAAGCCCAGGACTTACATTGGAGAAGTTAGAGCACCTCTGTATCCGGGGGTATACCTTGCCTTTAATACGGGCCGGCTTTCATTTTCAGCAGGCGTTAATCCGGTTGGCGGAGGAGGAGGCGCAGAATACGCAAAAGGAGTACCATCTTTCGAATCACAAATTGCTGACCTTGTTCCCAGTCTGGTAGCTCAGGGAATTCCTACGACAAACTACGATGCATTTATATTTTTCAAGGGATCATCAACTTATCTGGGATATCAGGCTAATGTAGCCTATAAAATAAGCGATATGCTCTCTGTCGCAATCGGTGGAAGACTTGTTTCCGCCAAAAATGCATATGAAGGGTATATGAAAAATATAAGTATAAATCCCAACTTCCCGACCTTTGGCCCGACTTATGACGGAAGAATGGTTCTTGCCAAGAATTTCTTCACAGCCGGAGCAACCTTTTTTAACTCACTTCCGGCATTGGCGACTGGAGCTGCAGCACAATTACAACCAGCTATAACAGCAGGTTATGGTACTGTTCTGCTGGCAAACGGAGCATCAATCGGGATGTCCGAGGCATCAATCAAGGGAATACAGTCACTTCTGGGAGCAAAGGGGATGACTCCGCAGCAGATAGGTGCAGCAACTATTTCGGCGGCCCAGACAGAATTGAATACAGCTTCACCCGTTTACCTTGCAAAAGCCGCTGCAATGACAGGCTATGCAGGCAGAACATCTGATGTTGTTGTGGATGCTGAACAGTCAGGAAAAGCTTTTACTCCGATCCTCAGCGTTAATTTCTCACCATCAGAGAAATTAAATATTGCCCTTAAATATGAATTCAAGACAAAGCTTGATCTGAAAACAAAAGTTATTGACGGAAAAAACGGAGGCGGTATATACATACAAGATTCAGTATCAATTGCCGATCTGCCTGCCATTCTTTTCCTGGGAGCCGAATATAAACCTTTTAACAGGCTGACCCTGGCAGGAACATTCAATTGCTACTTCGACAAAGGTGTTGATTATGACGGTCAGAGCGATGTCGATATTGAAAAGATCGATAAGAATTTCCTGGAATTTGGTCTGGGAGCAGAATTTGGCATCACCGAAAAACTGAGGATCAGTGCCGGATGGCTTGCCACAGCAACCGGTGTAAATCCCGAAAAATATAATACTGACCTCACCTACAGTACAAATACAAATACGTTCGGAGGTGGTATCGGGTACAGGATTTCTCCCATGCTCGATCTTAACATCGGCACCCAGTATACATTTTACAAGGATGGCACAAATACCCTGATGAGGCTGAAAAGCTATGAAGAGACTTATGCTAAAAAGACATGGATCATCGGAGCCGGACTTGATTTTTATTTCGGGAAAAAATAAGAATTGACGACACATAATTAAGAAAGACTGATCCGGCAGGGTCGGTCTTTATTTTATTCTTTCCACCTCAATCAATAAGGGCAATATCCTTTTTGACCCCGACTGGTAAATAGGAATAAAATCGCAT
>JAKQPD010000103.1 GCA_029564935.1 Bacteroidota bacterium | reverse complement strand
TGCATGTCAAAGTTCGGGATAAAAGGGATACGAATTTATCCGCAATATCACGACTATGAGCTGAATGATCCTTCATGTATTGAACTTGTAAAGACCGCCCGTGATAAAGGTCTGACAGTTGCATTAACACTGAGAATGGTTGACAGCAGATGCCGGTCGTGGATGGACCTGTCAAAGGAATGGGGCCTTAAGGATGTGATCCCCATAATTAAAGAAGTACCCGATGCGAAATATTTCGTACTTAATATTGCGAACGGTATTTCCCTGAAGGATGACGAGAAAGGATTTTTCTCAGGTTCAGATATTTTATTTGATACCTCGGGCAGAAATGTAAGCAATCTGGCAGACCTGATAAGAAAATACGGGAAGGATAAATTTGCATTCGGGACTCATTCCCCGATACTCGATTATCTGACAGGATTATTGCGGATTGAATCGCTGAGACCGGCAGAGGCAGATTCTACCGTGATGGAGTTATTAAGATCGGGTAATGCAAAAAGATTATTGGGAATTTGACCTGCATAATTCATCAGCTTTGAGCTCTTGTGTTTTACACGTGTTCAATCCCTAAATCCCAAGGGGGACTTTTGAGTCTGAGCGCCCCCCTGGGGGTAAGGGGTGGCAAGAAGGGCAGGAGCTATTATAGTTGATGTTTCTGAGTTCTCTAAGGTGGTACACTTTGTGGTTAAATAGAACTATTTTTAAAAACCAATGATTTATGAAAAAGTACGTTACAATTTCCCTGGTTTTGTCTGTTTCTCTTTTTTTTTCATGTAAGACCATTGATTCTCAGCAGTCAGATGAAGGAGTGAATGTTATGGCATATTATTACCCTTCACGGGGTGATTATAATCCTGAAAACCTTCCTCTTGAGAAGCTGACGCATATAATCTGGTCTTTCACGGAGGTGATAGATAATGAGATGAAATTTAAGCGCGATACATCAGGTATCATGCTTAAATCACTGGTAAAGCAGAAAAGAAAACATCCGCATCTTAAGGTAATGATAGCCTGCGGTGGATGGAGTGGTTCCGGGGGTTTTTCTGAAATGGCACGCTTACCCGAAAACAGAAAGAAGTTTGTTGAAAGTGTCGTTGATTTCATTAAGGAATACAAACTCGATGGTCTGGATATCGACTGGGAATATCCCGGAATGCCGGGAATCGGCAATCCATATATACCTGAAGACAAGGAGAATTTTACAGCACTTATGTGCGAACTGCGTGAAGCACTCGATAATATCAGCAAAGAACAGGTGCTGACCTTTGCAGCAGCAGGATGGGACCGTTTCTTTGAGCATATCGAACTTGATAAAGTCATGAATTGTGTGACATTTATGAATATCATGACCTATGATAATGTCACAGGAGGTACTCCCTATACGGCACATCATACAAATCTGGGATGGGTAAGACGAGCAGATATGTCAGGAACTCCGGCAGACATTAAAATGAAGGAGGAAGGTGATACACTTGATCCTTCCTCAACACAAAAGATTATTTCTTTTCTTGTTGAAAAAGGAGTGAAGCCATCCCAACTGGTTATTGGTGCGGCATTTTACGGAAGAGCCTGGAAAGGTGTACCTCCGGAAAATAACGGTTTGTACCAGATCAACAGCGGAGTATGGCCGGAGCCTGCACGTTATTCGGATATCCGTGAACGTATGGAAGATAAGAACGGCTTTGTTCGTTATTGGGATACAATTGCCCTTGCACCTTATCTTTATAATGTAACTGACAGTATTTTCATTTCTTATGAAGATACGGTTTCAATAAAGCTTAAAACAAAGTATGTAATTGATAGGGGGATGGGAGGTATAATGTTCTGGCAACTTGGCGGTGATACTGATAAGGATGGTCTGGTTGAAGCAATTTATACAGAGAAAACCAGGCCCTCCGGGAAGAATATATTTTGACTTAATGTACTATTATTTAATAATATAACTGCTACGCAATGCGGATTGCATTCATGGAGAAAAGTTGAAATAAATGCTAAATAATAAACCAAAGATCATGAAAATGGAATCCAATTCAGACTTTAAGAACCTTATTACAGGTATTTTTCTTGTAATCTGGTTTCTTTTACCTGTAATGGTCTTTTCCCAGGACGTTGTTCAAACTGAAGCAGCTATGCTTAAACAGGCTGAGAATAACATAGAAAAATTCAGAAAAGGTGATGCAACTATTAAATTCATGTCCCGTGACGGCAAAATAATCAGGGATGCAAGAGTGGAAATTACACAAAAGACTCATGATTTCCTTTTCGGATGTATAATCTTTGATCTTATCAGGAATGAAAATACTTATAAAGAGGATCTTTTCAGAACCAGATTCAAAAAAATCTTCAACCTGGCAGTTTTTCCCTTTTACTGGCCTTCTTATGAATCACAACAGGGATTTACACAATGGGAGGGAATGCTGGAAACCATTGAATGGTGCAAGGCCAATAGTATAACAACGAAAGGTCATCCGCTCGTCTGGGCAACATATTCAGGCACCCCGGACTGGCTCAGGGAATATTCTGTTGCTGAAACTGAAGAGCTTCTGAAAACCCGTGTGCTGAACATAACAGCCGGTTTTCGTGATAAAATTGAACTGTGGGATGTTGTAAATGAACCAGTCAATGTAAAGACATGGAAGAATAAAGTGGGGAAGTTTGATGACGATAATGACTGGGGAATTACAGAACCCATACCTTTGATCGCCGATTATGTTGAGCAGGCCCTGAAATGGGCTCATCAGGGCAATACGGAGGCAACGTTACTGATAAATGAATACAGAACACTTGCAGATCAGGAGATAAGGAAAAGGTATGATGATCTGCTGACTGAACTTAAAAAACGGAATGCTCCCCTTGGTGGTATAGGAATTCAGGCTCATGAACCCAGACAGGAATGGTTTTCGCCATTGGAGATATGGAAAACATTTGATCTTTATTACAGGCATGGATACCCTATTCATATAACTGAATACCATCCTCAATCATCAGGAGTACCCATAACAGGAAACTGGAGAAAAGGTGCCTGGACACCGGAAGCCCAGACTGAATCCACTCAACAATTTGTGACTCTGTGTTTCGGACATCCGGCAGTCGCTTCTATTAACTGGTGGGGATTTTCGGACCGGAATATCTGGTTACCGGGTGGGGGATTAGTGGATGAGGAATACAATCCAAAGCCTGTATATACAATGCTGGACAAACTGATAAATCAGACCTGGAGAACAAATACTGAAGTTATAACCAATAATCAGGGAACAATATCTTTCAGGGGTTTCTTTGGGGAATATGAGATAAAACTGAATTATCCTGAGGGCGGTATCAAAGTTTATAAGGTGCATATAAATAAGAATGAAGAGAATAACTGGACATTTATAATTGACTGATTGATCATAAGAACTTAATAATTTGATTATAAATACATTCACTTCCATTTAAGTATTACATTTAAGATTTTATTCCACCTTCTCTTGTGTTGGTGATATTTATAATTATTTTAGCGGGAAATAACTTAAACCAGAAATGAAAAGGATCATATTATTAACATTTGCTATTGCAGGTATTGCGGCAATTCTGCCATCCTGCAATCAATCAAAAAGTAAGGAAATGGTTAAACAGGAAATGTATGGAACACATCAGGGGAAAGATGTTTATATGTTTACCCTGACAAACAAGTCCGGGAATATTGTTAAGATCACCAATTTCGGTGGCAAGATCAACTGGATTGAAGTCCCTGACAGAGATGGTAAGAAAGCTAATATTACATTCGGCTATGATACCTTTGAAGGCACCATAAAAGGTGATATGTCATACGGATCACTGGTAGGCAGATATGCTAACAGAATTGCGAATGCAAAATTCACCCTTGACGGAGTTGAATATACTCTTCCTGTAAACAACGGACCAAATACGCTTCACGGAGGACCCGGCGGATGGCACAGTGTTGTATGGGACGCAGAGGTGGTTAAGGACAGCGAATTCCCTGCAGTTAAGCTTACTTATGTAAGTCCCGATATGGAAATGGGTTTCCCCGGCACAGCAACAGCTGAAGTTGTCTATACCTGGACCGATGATAATGAAATAGTGATGGATTACAAATGTACCACAGACAAGAAAACAGTTATAAATCTGACCAATCATGCATATTTCAATCTGAAGGGACCGGGGAACGGGGATATTCTTGATCATGTACTGACCCTGAAAGCCTCTGCATTCACTCCGGTTGATTCGGTGATGATACCCACCGGCGAGATTCGTCCTGTTGCAGGAACTCCGTTTGACTTTACAACTCCTCATACTATCGGTGAAAGAATTGGTGAGAATTATGATCAGCTTATTTTAGGCAGGGGATATGATCACAATTTTGTACTTGACAATAAAGAAACTGTTGATGTTGAGGTTTATGAACCTTCAACAGGCCGGGTTCTTGAAGTAATTACTGATCAGCCCGGGATGCAGCTTTATACTGGAAACTTCCTCGACGGAACAAAGATCGGTCATGGTGGGGTGGTATATGCCCACAGGACAGGATTCTGCCTTGAATCAGGACATTATCCCGACAGTCCGAACCATCCGGATTTCCCAACAACCGTTCTTAATCCCGGAGAGACATTCAATTCACAGACAATATACAGGTTTTCAGTTAGGTAACAGGGACCCAGACAAGTTATGCCGGATAATACCTGGTAATCAGGTATATTATCCGGTTTTTTATGATGTTATTTTAGTTTTTTTAACATTTAGCATATTGCTTAA
>JAKQPD010000097.1 GCA_029564935.1 Bacteroidota bacterium | reverse complement strand
AAAAGGGCATTTCAGCTTTAACCGTCAATAATGAAAGAATTTCCTTAACAGCCACAGTATGCAACGAATAATAATAATTACAATAATATCAATTTTATCACTGAGTGGCTATTCCCAGATGACCATGAGTTTCAGGCAGGCCGACAGCCTGACATACGCTCTTTACAATCAGAAGGACTGGGATCAGCTTGTAAATAAGGGGAAAGAAGCTATTAAGGCGGGACATGATTATTATTACATGAGAATGAGATTGGGAATAGCTTATTATGAACAACACAATTATGCACAGGCCGTAAATCATTTTACCAAAGCGCTCGGATTCAATGCCGGTGATAATGTCGCACTTGAATATCTTTTCTATAGTTATTATTTCTCAGGAAGATATTTCCAGGCATGGACCATCGTTCAGGAAATGAATCCGGCTGACAGGGAAAGGATTTTAAAAGAGAGCCGGATTAAGAAAAATTCACTGACTATCGAATCCTTTTATCTTAAAGCCGGAACGGAAGACATTACCTCTGATCCTGCAATAAATTTCGCGAATAATGAAGGAGGCAGCCAGGTTGTTACAAAATATTTCATTAATAATGCAGTTTATCTGTCTCACCTTACCGGTAAAAGAACTTCTTATTATCATTCATTCACCAACCTTATAAAACATAACCATCTTCATTATTTCGATGGATTTCTCAGGGCTGATCTGGAAGATCAAAGAGTAATACAGAACCAATACTATGGAAGATTTAATTTTTTTACTTCTTCAGGCTGGATATTTAGTCCGTCCTTTCATATCCTCTCAGCCGGATATCCACTTCTCGCAATTTCTTATTCCGGTATGAACTATTCAACATACACCTATGATTCCAGGACCAATGGTTTTGCCGGAGGATTTGCCATAACCCGGACAGGAGGATATGCTTCTTTTTCAGCTGAAGCTGTATATTCAAACCTTAATAAATCGAAGGAATTACAGGGAACGTTCGGATTGACTTTCTATCCTGCAGGAAACAGGAATTTGTATCTGGGAGGAAGCATAACCGCAGGTTCAAATCCCGGCGCTGATTCAACGAAATTACGTCTGGTGACCGGTTTTATAGCAGGATTTTCAATAAAGAACCATGTCTGGTTTGAGTTCTCGGGAGCTGTTGGGAAAATGAAAAACCATACGGAACAAAACGGACTCATAGTTTATAATGGTATTGATTACCCTGCAGGGAAATATAATGGCAGGATCATTGTTCCTTTTTACAAGGCAGGGATCACCCTTTTTGCCGGTGCAGGTATCGGGACTTATTCCAGCGAATTCCTTCCCTTTGACGGATATAATAATTATGATCCGAATAAATTAGACTTTAAGAATTATTCAGTAACAGCAGGTTTGTCATGGAACTTCTGAGAAGAATCTTATTTACAGTACTGGTATGCTCATTTACCGGCCAGATAAATAATGCACAGGATTTCAACCTGAAAAGGGATGCTTTTCTTAAAAGCTATAATGAAGAGGAGAAAAAGCAGTATCCGGCAGCTATAAATTCATTGAAAGCGGTTTATGATG
>JAKQPD010000095.1 GCA_029564935.1 Bacteroidota bacterium | reverse complement strand
GGTTTATTAACAAGGTGACTGATGAATATTACAATTTAGATAAGATGTTTATCGGTATAGTAGGCAGCTGCTGCAGGCTGAGGCCCGATGATGCTGATAAAATTCTCACTTTCAGCAGGGAATATGTAAATCACTCCGATCTTTTAAGTGCTGAAGATAAAGAAAGCATTTTACAGCTTCTTAAAAAGCCGCCAAGACTTTCCAAAATATGGATACTGATCAGGAAATTGTCAGGAAATACGGGAAGGCCCAATATCAATACCCCCATTTCCGCATAACAGCCAGGTCTTCTTTTACACACTCCATCGGAGTTTTGCCCTGGTATGATTCCTGCTCGATTATATAAACCCTGGTACCTCCAATTTTTGTTGCCAGCTTAGTGACTTTTTTAGCATTCACAATACCTTCCCCGAGAATACAGCTTTCATACTGTTCGTTGCCGCCGGAAGCTTTTATTTCATCCTTTACATGAATATTCTCGAACCTTCCAGGGTACTGTTTAACCACATCGAGAGCTATGGCACCTCCATTGTATAAATTTCCAATATCTAGCTGAACAACAACCATTTCGGGATCCATGCTCTTCATCATGATATCGAAAAGTTTTTCGCCGTTAAGCTTTTCACTGAACTCAAAATCATGATTATGGTAACCAAATTTCATCCCCTGCTTTTTACAAAGTTCGCCGCATTTATTAAAAACGTCCATATAACGTTTAAAATCGTCATAGTTATTCCTCATGCTGTTATCCATTGAAGGACTTACAACATATTGCTGGCCGAGTATTGCAGCATCATCCACAGTATATTTCCAGCTGTCGGAGAAATCCTTTTTTGATTCATCCCAGTGCTGACGGCCCATAACGGTATGACCGCTTATCATCTTCAATCCCAGGTCATCAAGTACTTTCCTGAATTCTGAAGGCGTATAACCATAGAATTTACGGTTAACATAACTTGCGTGTTCAACATATACATACCCCATTTCGGCAAGTTTTTTAAGCGATCCGAGGGGATCTTTTGTCATTTCGGCACGGATTGAATATAGCTGTAAGCCGACTATTCCCTTCTTTTTTGGCGCTGCAAATGCTGATCTTCCCATAAATGCAGTGCCGGTAAGGGCCAAGGCTCCTGTTTTAATAAATGTTCTCCTGTCTGTCTTCATCATAATAGGTTTTGATTTTAAAGGTAATATTATTTCTTATTGTTTAATGAATTTCTGGGTCCACCTGAAATTCCTGTTGTAAACCCGGATAATATACAATCCGCGGGGATAATTATCCATGTTAATGACCGTCTGATAACGGCAATCGGTAAGTTCCCTGATTATCTTTCCCGTATAACTGAACATAACGACACTATAAATTTCATCAGTGCTGAGTGCTGTATTTATAATCCCGTCTGTTACCGTAGGCCAGATAAATACTTCAGGATCTTCAGGATTTTTCTCCTTCCTGATATACAGATAGGATTTGCTGCTCAGCTCCGTACCGCAGGTACCTTTAACCAGAACCTGATAAAGACCGATATCTGAAGCATTTGCATCTGTCAGTTCCAGACTACTGTAAACTGAGTTTTCAAGTATTTCATTATTCCTGAACCACTGATAAGTTAAATCATGGCCTTCGGCAAGGACTTTGAGCGATATATCTTCTCCGTTTTCAGCGCTTATATCGGGAGTTACATAGTTAATCTTTGTCAGCTGATGAACTGTAACTGCAATATTATTTGTGAAAAGAGTACCGCATGATCCCCCAATCTTACATTTATATATCCCCGAATTGCCTGTTGAAGCGCCGGTTATGCTGTAAGCTCCAGTATCAAGTGTGGTTATAAGGACATCATCTTTGTACCAGGAAAACTTTTTATTATGTCCCTCGGCAGAAATAGTCAGATCTATCGTTTGTCCGGCACAGAGGATCCTGTCAGGCGGTTGGCTTATAATCTTAGTGTTCATAACGACTTCAACACCGAGTCGGGACCATTCTGATAAGGTCCCGTTAATCCTGACCCTCAGTTTTATGGTTGCAGGGCCTAGATATTCAGGTTCCCATACTACAGTACCGGTCCGGGAATTGCCTTCAATTGTGCCGGCCTCTTCAGGAAAAAGTTCCCATTGATATTCTGTAGCTCCGGTAACGGGACTGACTGAATAGTAACTGAAATTTTCTCCGTGGCATATTATTGTATCTCCTGCCGGGATGGGAGGTGTAAACTCCTGTATCCCGGTTTTTGTCCTTATCCACTCTTCAAATGCTGATATCTCTGTATAAGCGCTGTAGGTATCACAATCTTCGCTTCCCCAGCTGGTTATTCCTGCGAGCCTGTATTCGCCTGAAACAGGAACCACCATCGGACCTCCGCTGTCGCCGTTGCAGGCATCCCTTGTTGCATCGCGGTAACCTGCCATTATGAAATTATCGGGTATGCTGCGCCACACTGTTGATGCCTGTAACCTCGATACGATCGGAAGCTGGACTTTCTGCAGGGTATATGGAAGAACTTCCGGAGAAATATCTGTCAGGCCCCAGCCTGTAACCCAGGATATTACACCCGGATCAGTGGCGCCTTCCCCTGCATCATCAGCTGTGACCAGCTTTATCGGCCGGGCATCTGGAACATCAACAGGATCCTTAAGCTTCATAAGGGCAATATCATTGGCAAGAGTCCGGCTGTTATAATCTTCATGCAGGATGACCTGGCTGACCTGATATCTTTCACCCTCATGAACATTGTAAGGATTGGTTGCACCGGCTTTAACGAACATTTCTGAGACGGGGATAGCGCTTCCGTCCTCATTCTCTGTACAATGTGCCGCAGTAATGATCCAGTTCCCTGCAATTATTGATCCCCCGCACATAAAATCGCCCGATTCATAATATACCTGCCACGGGAAATCGGCAATGGAAGCATCTGTACCTCCTATTATCTTGCTCAGTTCCTTCTTAACTCCTGTAAAGAATGGTAAAAAGCGATCTCCAGGTTCTCCATCCGGTTCTACAGACAAGATTGGTTCGCCGTTGATATGTAGTGTCATTAGTGAACTATCCTTATTAATTATACCCGGCACATAAATCTGAAGTAAGTACCTTCTTTCCGCTTCCAGTCCGAAAAATACCGAATCCTGCCCGGCAAAATCATTCCCCGATATAACAAGCCTGTACTGACCGTCAAGAATCTGCCACTCGTTGATGCCTGTTTTTTTGGTCCCGGTAATAAGGAGGTCCGCTTTTTGAGAATGGACTTCCAGTGACAAGGAAAGAAATATGAAAGATATGATTATATATTTTATCATTTTTGAATTCATCCCACTGCTTTTTCCCCCTTCTTTATAATTCCTGTAAAATTAATCCGTCAAAAATCATACAATAATGCGATACCTTTAGCTTTCAGGATCACAAAGGTATCACAAAGTTTATGAATTATTAAAGTTAATTACCAAATTGGTAACCTTTTATTATCTTTGCTTCAACAATCACAATTAATGAGAGTATTTGCAAAGAAAATTCTGAGAGATTTCCGGGACAAGCATGCTGATACAGAAGAACAACTTAAAACCTGGTATAAAGAAGCCTCAATAGCTAAATGGGCATCTCCCTCAAAAATCAAGGCTGAATATCCTAAAGCAAGTATTCTCAAAGACGGAAAGGTAATATTTAATATTTGTGGTAATAAATACAGATTAGTTGTCAGGATAAATTACCGAAGAGGCTGGGTTTTTATACTGTTCATTGGCACTCATATAGAATATGATAAACTCAAAATTGATAAAATGTGACAAAATGAAAATAAAAGTAATTAAAACAGAAGAGGAGTATAACAAAGCCTTAAAAAGACTTGAGGCTATTTTTGATGCCTTGCCGGATACACCTGAGGGAGACGAAGCAGAACTACTTGGCATTCTCATTGATAAATATGAAGATGAACACTATCCGATTGACTCGCCTGATCCAATAGAAGCAATAAAATTCCGGATGGAACAAATGAATATGGATAATAAAGACTTAGCTGAAATAATCGGATATAAAAGCAGAGTCTCAGAAATTTTTTCCCGTAAAAGAAAATTGAATCTCGAAATGATAAGGAGGCTCCACGAAAGAATGAAAATACCTTATGAATCTCTTTTAAAGGAATATTGAAACAAATCCCTTAAGCCAATAAAAGAGGACTTCATGTACATGTGGTTCCCAAAAGTCACACAAGGATTACATTAAGGACTCAAATAGGAGACATTTTATGTAAGTTAAATAGTACATTTATCAATATTTCTATTAAATCATTCTAATCATATGAACAGACGCGAATTCAGTAAAACAGCAGCTGCCGGAACGATGGGAATAGGTATGTCACCCTTAATCCTTCCTGATTCCGGATGGAAAGGTGCAAATGACCGGGTAAATGTTGCGGTAATCGGCATACGGGCCCAGGGACAGGCACATATTGCAGAATATTCGAAGCTTCCTGATGTTTCAGTGTCAGCAATTTGTGATGTCGACAGCAATCTTTTCCCTGAAAGGGTAAAGAAATACTATACAGATAAAGGATTACCGGCACCGAAGCTATTCACCGATCTGAGGAAGATGTATGAAGATAAGGACATTGATGCAGTTTCAATAGCCACACCGAATCACTGGCATGCCCTGGCAGCAATCTGGGCGCTTCAGGCAGGAAAACATGTTTCAGTAGAAAAGCCATGCTGCTATAATTTCTTTGAGGGCAGAAAGCTGGTGGAAGCTGCCGAAAAATACAAGCTCGTGGTTCAGGACGGAGCAGAGCAGAGAAGCAATCCCTGTGCCCAATCCATGGCTCAGTTCCTGCATTCGGGAAAACTTGGCGAAGTATATATGGCCAAGGGATTATGCTACAAATGGCGCGATACAATCGGAAAAACTCCGGATGAACCGGTACCTACTGGTGTGGATTACGATCTGTGGCTCGGTCCTGCTCCCAAAAGGCCTTTCTCAAAGAACCGGTTCCACTATAACTGGCACTGGAACTGGGAATACGGGAACGGCGACATGGGCAACCAGGGTGTTCATGAAATGGATATTGCCCGCTGGGGACTGAATGTAACGCTTCCTGTTAAAATAACTGCTGCCGGAGGTCATTTTATGTTTGATGATGATCAGAACACCCCTAACGGCCTTATTGCAATATTTGAATTTCCCAATCCCGATGGTGGTGGTGATAAAAAGAAAATACTTCAGTTTGAAGTGAGGCACTGGATAACAAACAGGGAGGGCATTAAAAGTGATAACCCGAAGGAGGATGCTTATATGGTCAGCGCCGATAATGTTATCGGTAATCTGTTCTACGGTTCGAAAGGATTTATGACCAAGAATGTGAATGAGTGGCAGGTTTATTATGGCAAGGAACGCAAAGAGGGAGAAAAAGGAAGCGGACTGGGTGACCATTACAAAGCATTTATTGATGCTATCCGGGCAGGAAACGCCAAACTTGCAAATGCTGACATAAGAGATGGTTTCTACTCATGTGCCCTGATGCACCTTGGAAATATATCCTTCAGGCTCGGCCGTTCCCTTGAATTCGACCCTGTGAAGATGAAATTTATTAATGCCCCTGATGCTGATGCTTTGCTTACCAGGGAATACCGGAAACCATTTGTTGTTCCCGAAAATGTTTGAAACAGATCTTAAAATATCTGATTCAAAGACATATTTAGTTTATTGTATTCCTTTGTGTTACTTAGTGATGACCTTTGTGATCCTCTTTGTGGTTAAGAAAAAACTATAAACACAAAGTCCCGCAATGGGTTATACCAGGGATTCACAAAGGTTATTATTTATGAAAATAAAATCCTAATGAACAGAACCAGGATCAGGTGGATAATCCTTCTTTTTCTCTTTATAGCAACTACATTGCTTTATCTCGACAGGTCAGCTCTCGGGATCATGGCACCTTTCCTTCAGGATGAGATAGGCTGGACCGAAAAGCAATATGGACATATTAACAGTGCATTCATGATCGGTTATGCACTCTGTTTCCTGATAATGGGGGTTATCGTTGACAAGATAGGAACAAAGGCCGGGTATTCGGTTTCTTTAGGATTATGGGCTGTTGCACAGGCTGCCACTGCTCTGGCAGGATCATGGATCGGATTTGCTCTTGCCCGTCTGGGTCTCTCTGTGGGTCAGTCCGGCAATTTCCCTGTTGCAAATAAGGTACTGGCAGAATGGTTCCCGAAAAAGGAACGTGCCTTTGCAGTCGGTCTGTTTAACGGAGGTGCAAATGCAGGTACTTTGCTTTCACCTCTTCTGATTCCTGTTATTGTAGCAGCTTTCGGGAATGACTGGAGGGCAGCCTTCCTCTGGACATTCCCGGTCAGCATGATCTGGATAATATGCTGGTTGTTATTTTACAGGAAACCTGAAAAACACTGGCTTGTAAGTAAACAGGAACTCGACTATATAAACAGTGATCTGACCGCTGAATCCCCTGAAAAAATAAAATGGACAACCTTGCTTAAAACCAGGGAAATGTGGGGTATCTGTGTTGGAAAATTCATGGCTGATCCTATCTGGTGGTTCTATCTTTTCTGGGGAGCAAAGTTCCTCAACGGGAAATATGGCCTTAACCTTAAGGAAATTGGCATTCCTTTTTTCACAATCTACCTTATATCATGGGGAGGAGGTATATTCCTCGGATGGCTCACCTCAGGCTTCCTTAAAAAGGGATGGACCCTTAATAAGGGAAGGAAAACGGGCTTTCTGATATGTGCACTGTTTGCACTCCCTGTAATGCTGGTTCCTCATGTGAATAATATGTGGTTGGCCATAGGGCTTATTGCTCTTGCTGCCGGCGGACATTGCGGCTGGTCGGCAAACATTTTCAGCCTGATGTCTGACATTTTCCCGCGTAAAGCAACAGCATCCGTTACGGGTATCGGTGGATTTGCCGGAGCCGTCGGAGGTGCACTTATTGCACAACTTGTCGGCGGTCTTCTCCAGAATATGGGAATGGAAGGTTATACAGTACCCTTCCTGATAGCTTCACTCGGTTATTTTTTCGCCCTCGGAATTATGCATCTTCTCATCCCGAAAATAAAACCATTAAATCTGTGACCTTTTATGAAAAGCTTTGAACGACTGAATACTGCCCTCGGACATATGGAAGCGGACAGGATCCCCTATGATATAGCGGGAACCACAGTAACGGGAATAAACAAAAAAGCTTTTGTCAGGGCAATGGAATACCGTGGATTGTCAGGAGAATATGACCTGAAGGAAATTGATCCGATCCAGCAGATAGTAACCCCGGTTGAAGAAACTCTGAAAAAACTGAATTGTGATATAAGAAGGATGGGGGCCCGGAGGATCCCTGATTTTGAAGATATTCTCGTACATAAGGGCAGCGTCAGGGAGATAACCGATGTATGGGGCTGCCTCTGGAAAATGGATGAACTTAAAGATATGTATTACAACCAGTATACTTATCCTCTTGAAAGTTTCTCATCTATCGGAGAAGGTCTGAAACATTATAAGGTACCGGATATTTCGCTTCATGCAGATACAATCCGCAGGGATCTGGCTGAACAGGCACAAATCATTTCCGATTCGGGAGTCATAATCGACAGGAACTGTGCAGGACTTACCGAAACATCACTGAGGATCAGGGGATATGAAAACTGGTTCATAGATACAGTGATGGATCAGGCCGGGGTTGAACAACTTCTGGATGTTGTACTGCAGTATAAATGGCAGTACTGGGACCTTGTTATCGACTGGCTCTATGAGAATGATATGAACGGCAGGATAAGCGTCATATCCGAATGTGATGATCTCGGTACACAGACTTCAACTCTTCTTGAACCGGACTTCCTGAGGAAAACAGTTATTAAACGGTTCAGGGATCTCTGGTCGCATATCAAACGTAGATTACCCGGAATTAAGATCTTTATGCATACCTGCGGATCGGTCCGCATTCTTCTTCCCGATCTTATAGAAGCCGGCCTTGATATTTATAATCCCGTTCAGTTCACCGCTGCAAACATGGATCTGAAGGAGCTTAAGCGTGATTTCGGAAAGGACCTGGTCTTCTGGGGAGGAGGTATTAATACACAATTGACCCTGAGAGATGGAACGCCTCAGCAGGTCAGGGATGAGGTTAAAAAGATAATTGATATTCTGGCTCCCGGCGGAGGATTTGTATTTACTACGGTACATAATATTCAGGAAGATGTTCCTCCGGAGAATTTCTGGGCAATGTGGGACACGCTGATGGAATATGGTAAATACTAATGATCTGACAGATTTAATCAACTGGTCACTGACTTTGATATTTTGTTTGTTTATTTCAGTCCGGTTTTATTTTCCCCTCGGATTGATTTTCTATCTTTCGGCGGTTTTTAATTCAGATAGATTATGCCAAAGCGGACAGACATAGAAAAGGTATTGATAATTGGTTCCGGCCCGATAATTATCGGACAGGCTTGTGAATTTGATTACTCAGGCACCCAGGCATGCAAGGCATTGCGGTCGATGGGATATAAGATAATCCTGGTCAATTCTAACCCTGCAACTATAATGACCGACCCGGGCATTGCCGATATAACCTATATTGAACCCCTCAACGAATATGCACTAACCGAAATTATCAAGAAGGAACGTCCTGATGCCCTGCTACCCAACCTTGGCGGGCAGACAGGTTTGAATCTGTCATCGCTTCTGGCAAAAAAAGGTATTCTTGAAAAATACAATGTTAAGGTTATCGGTGTAAATATTGATGCCATAGAGCGTGGTGAGGACAGGACGGCTTTCAAGGAAACGATGAATCGTCTCGGCATAGAGATGCCTCACAGCAAAGCGGTTAACAGCGTTGAAGAGGCTGAAAAGGTCGCGGCTGAACTGGGATATCCGGTCGTGGTAAGACCTGCCTATACAATGGGAGGAACGGGAGGAGGACTGGTATATAACCTGGAAGAGCTCCGCACCATTGCCAGCAGGGGCCTTGCTGCAAGTATTGTCCACCAGATACTTATCGAGGAATCGGTTGCGGGATGGGAAGAGCTCGAACTGGAAGTTGTGAGGGATTCAAAAAACCAGATGATCACAGTCTGTTTTATCGAGAATGTTGATGCAATGGGTGTTCATACAGGTGACTCTTATTGTACTGCACCTATGCTTACAATAAGCCCTGAACTTCAGAAACGCCTTCAGAAATATTCCTATGATATTGTTGAAGCGATCGAAGTGATTGGCGGAACAAATGTTCAGTTTGCTCATGATCCGAAGACCGGAAGGGTTGTGGTGATAGAAATTAATCCCCGGACATCGAGGTCTTCCGCTCTGGCATCAAAGGCTACCGGATTCCCTATTGCATTTGTATCATCACTTCTTGCCGGAGGTCTTACTCTTGATGAAATTCCTTACTGGAGAGACGGAACACTGGACAAGTATACCCCGTCGGGCGATTATGTGGTGGTGAAATTTGCCCGCTGGGCATTCGAGAAATTTGAAGGCCTTGAAGACAGGCTTGGAACCCAGATGCAGGCTGTAGGAGAGGTAATGAGCATCGGCAAGACTTATAAGGAAGCCTTTCAGAAAGCTATCCGGTCACTTGAGATAGGACGTTACGGACTTGGATTTGCAAAAGATTTCAACAAAAAATCTCTCGAAGAGCTTTTTGGAATGTTAAAACACCCGTCCAGTGAACGGCAGTTCATTATGTATGAAGCCCTGCGCAAGGGAGCTGATGTTGAAGATCTTTACAGACGGACTTTTATAAAGCCGTATTTCATCCGGCAGATGAAGGAGCTTGTGGAGGAAGAAGAGAAAATCCTGACATTCAGAGGCTCTTCCCCCCCTGATGATGTCCTGATCAGTGCAAAAAAGAATGGTTTTGCCGACAGGTATCTGTCAAAGCTGCTCGATATTCCTGAAAATGATATAAGGGAAAAACGTCTTTCCCTGGGTTTAAAGGAAGCATGGGAACCCGTTCCGGTTAGTGGCGTGGAAGATGCAGCATATTATTTTTCAACCTATAATGCACCCGACAAGGTAAGGGTGAGCAACAGGAAGAAAATCATGGTTCTTGGCGGAGGGCCCAACAGGATTGGCCAGGGTATTGAGTTTGATTATTGCTGTGTTCATGCAGCTTTTGCGATACGGGATGCCGGTTTTGAATCAATAATGGTTAACTGTAACCCGGAAACTGTTTCCACTGATTACGATACCTCTGACAAGCTTTATTTCGAGCCGTTGACTGCCGAAGATGTTCTGAGCATCTATGAGAAGGAAAAACCCGAAGGAGTTATTGTCCAGTTCGGTGGGCAGACACCTCTCAATCTTGCGCGTGAGCTGACTGAGGCTGGTGTAAAGATACTTGGAACAACATCTGAAGTTATTGATCTTGCCGAGGATCGTGACAGGTTCAGGCATATAATAGAAAAGCTCGGCATTCCCCAGCCGGAATCGGGTATGGCCAGTAATCTGAATGAGGCAATGTCAATAGCTGAAAAGATAGGGTACCCGCTAATGATACGCCCTTCATATGTGCTTGGGGGCCGTGCAATGAAAATAATACTCGACGAGCAGATGCTTGAAGAGTATGTTGTCAAAGCAGTGGGAGTTTCACCAGACCGGCCGCTTCTTCTCGATAAATTTCTTGAAGATGCGATAGAAACAGAAGCAGATGCAATATCTGACGGAGTTGATGCCTTCGTTCCGGCTGTTATGCAGCATATTGAATATGCCGGAATACATTCCGGAGATTCAGCCTGTGTTATCCCTCCGGTAGTCATCCCGAAAGATCACAAAAAGACTATTTATGATTATACCCGGAGAATAGCCATGGAGCTAAATGTTGTCGGGCTCATGAATATTCAGTATGCCATATATGAAGATGTTGTATATATCCTTGAAGCCAATCCCCGGGCTTCCCGGACAGTACCGCTTGTCTCAAAGGTGTGTAACGTTTCGATGGCAAGAATAGCCACCCAGATACTCCTGGGACAGAAGTTGTCTGATTTCAATCTTAAGAACAGGCCTGTAAAATATTATGGTGTAAAGGAAGCTGTCTTTCCGTTCAATATGTTCCCTGCCATAGATCCCCTGCTTGGTCCTGAAATGCGTTCCACAGGAGAGGTTCTGGGTATGGCTGATACATATGGAATGGCTTTCTTCAAGTCACAGGAAGCAACACAATCTCCTCTACCTGTAAGTGGTACCGTGCTTATAACTATTGCAAACCGTGACAAAAAAAGGATACTGGAAGCTGCCAGGAATTTCCATGAAATGGGGTTTAAAATCATATCTACCGGCGGGACCAGAAAATTCCTTGAAGAAAACGGTATACCGGCTACACTCATACTGAAGGTTCATGAAGGCAGACCAAATATTGTTGATGCCATCAAGAACGGCGAGATTGACCTGGTTGTGAACACCCCGGCAGGCAGGCTCAGCGAGTATGACGATTCCTATATAAGAAAGGATGCTATCAGGTATAAAATCCCTTACATAACAACAACGTCAGCTGCCCTGTCAGCAACCAAAGGCATAAAGGACCGCCAGAACGGAGCTTATACTGTCCGTTCGATCCAGGAATACCATGCGTCAATCGAGGATTAATCTTACCTGAATTTTAACCACGGGGTTACACTGAGTTATTCACGGGGTTACACTGTTTCTACTCCGTGGTAAATAAATTCTTAAGGTATTATTCCTTTGCCTTCTTCTGAAGTTCCTTTATCTTTTTCTCCTTTTCGGATATATCCTTTTCAAGTTCCCCGATTTTCATTTTGAATCCGTCTATTTCCCTCTCCAGTCTCCGTACATCATCCTTCAACCCCGATACCTCTCTCTGAAGCTCCGTTTTTTCTTCTTCAAGCTTTTTTATGACAGGTGTATAAACCGATTTTGCATAAAACCAGGTAGTAACAACCCCGATCGCTGCTGCAACCAGAAGCAGTGCAATTATCAGGATCACTGCTCCTGCTACAGACATGGCAAGTGGCATAAATGTAAGTATCATATCATTGCATTTTTATAGTTATTTCTGTCCTTCTGTTCTTTGCTCTGTTCTCTTCGGTAATATACCCGGCAATTGGCTTCGTTTCTCCTGCGGATTCCACAATTATCCTGTTGCCATTAATCCCGAGGGTCTGGATATGATTTGCCACGATCCGGGCTCTCTCCAATCCTAATTGCATGTTGTATTCAGGTGTACCGACCAGGTCGGTATGACCCGTGACAAGTAGTTTTGAACCGGGATATTTTTCAAGCCATGATCTGAAAGGAGTAATACTGCCTGCCAGCTGCGGATCAGTCTTCAATTTTGATCTGTCAAAATCGAAGTAGATCAGAAGATCTTTGGGCATAGATGCTTTAAGCTGTGCTAAAGAATCTGCCACTCTTGTTTCATTGTCAGGAGCTGTCACTACCGGTGTCTTTTTCCGGAAAACGGGAAGCAATTTATCATTGAATACCCATGACGAAAAAACAGACCATATAACAAATGCCAGCACCCCCAAGCCGATTATTTTCATTGCTGTAATGGGTTAAAGTTATGGATCAGGTAAATTTCCCTTACAAGTTACTAAAAAATGTAAAATAATCGATGCGATTTTCACAATAAAAACATATTGGACTATTTTTGATGTTCATTAAACACCCGGGAATGAAAAAGATCACATTAATGGTCATGATCCTTCTGACAGCCTCGTTGGCAGGGGCACAAAAGGCATGGCAGAAAATTACAGACAAGGCGATCAGGGAGCTTACCCTTGATTTTAAGATCCCGCCTCCCGAATACGGAATGATCCTCTGGTGGGGCTGGGATGGTCATATGTCTGATACTGTAATAAAGCGAGACCTCGACAGGATCAGAGAAATGGGATTCCGCGGTGTAATGCTCGAAGCCGGTTATGGCATGACAGCAGAATACCTCTCCCCTGAATGGTTTGAAATGGTCAGAATTGCTGTTGATGAGGCAAAAAAGAGAGGAATGATAGTCTGGATCGAGGATGAAGGAAAATATCCCAGCGGATTTGCAGGCGGGAAGTTCAGCAGGGAGCGTCCGGATCTTAAGATGCAGGGACTCGTTATTACAGAACGGATCGATGCCAAAAGCGGGATAAGGGTTTATGCTAAAATGCCGCACTATGCCCTGAGCGCCGTTGCTTACAACAATACTGACAAAACAAGCAGGATTATTGATATTACATCAGGAACACTCGACTGGACCGCTCCGGAAGGAGACTGGAGAATATTTGTTGCAGGAAACCGCTTCCGCTCCTCACAGACACGATCAGTGAACAATCCCACACGCGGAAAGGATACGACGGCTTCACTGATGGATTACCTTAATCCTCTTGCAACAAAACAATTTCTTTCCTGGACACACGAGAAGTATAAGGAATATATCGGTGATGAATTCGGAAAGACATTCATGGGATTCATGGGCGATGAGCCCGATTTCGCTTATACTCCCTGGACACCAAAGATCCTGGAAGAATTTAAAGCCCGAAAAGGTTATGATATAAAACCATTTCTTGCTTCATTCTTTCTGCCTCAGCTCAGTGAGGAAGCAAAAAGGATGAAAGCAGATTACTGGGATGTATGGTCAGATCTGTTCAGGGATAATTTCTTCACAGTCCAGGCAGACTGGTGCAGGGAAAATAATATTGAATATATAGTCCATCTCAACCACGAGGATCAGTTGCCGGGACTGATAAGATCTTCAGGGGATTTCTTTAAGAACATGCGGAATGTGGGGATCCCCGGGGTAGATGCCATCTGGGCTCAGATATGGATGGATCATGTAGCCGATTACCCGAAACTTGCATCTTCCGCGGCACACTTATACGGTAAACCCCGCGCTTTCACAGAAAGCTTTGCAGCCTACTCTTACCGGCCGACCGTACCTGAGGCAAAATGGGTTCTCGATCACCAGCTCGTAAGAGGAATAAACTTCGTCCAGATAATGTTCATGTCGGCTTCAACATCCCGGCAGGCTCCGGCTCCACAACTTCCTCAGGCTAAACCAATACAAAAACCACCTGTTCCAACGGTAAGAAGAACCAGCTTCTTCCAGTCCGACACCTTCCCTCCCGTGGCTCAATATATAAACAGGGCTACATTCCTGTTATCACAGGGCAGACCTTCAGCAAAAGTCTGTGTGTATTTTCCGACACTCAGCTTCTGGTATGGCGATAATGAAGCAAATAAAAACCTGCTCGGACTATCACAACAACTTACAGAAAACCAGATCGATTTTGATTTCGCCGACGAACAGGCATTCGAATCAGTTCTTAGCCTCCGTAACGGAGCTTTTGTCAATCTAAGCGGACAGGAATATAAAGCAATTATAATTCCTTCAATAAGTGTGATCTCTGAAACAGCAACCGGAAAGCTTAAGGAATTCGCAAAAGAGGGAGGTAAAGTGATATATTGCGGAAGACGGCCGCTTATGATGACCGGAAAGACATTCAGAGATGCAACGGAACCGGCTGAAATACCCGGAGCAATAACAGAACCTTCCGGCAAGCTTACACAGGATATGATTGACCTCCTTCCGGAACCTGATGTAAAACTGAATCCTTCATCACCTCAGGTAAAATATCTCTGCCGGAAGTTTCCCGACGGAGAACTCTATTTCTTCTTTAATGAGGGGACTGCACCGTTCTCCAGCAGTGCAGTTCTGGAAGGCAAAGGAAAGGCACAACTGTGGGATGCAGGCTCAGGAGATATAAAACGTATTAAAAGCAGATCAGAAGGCCCTGATAAAACTATCATTCAGCTTGATCTCAAAGGCTGGGAGACAAAATTTGTCTTTATAAGGAGATGAAAATCACTTAAAACCCTATAAAAATGAAAATCCTGAAATCATTAGCGTTACCGGTCATTCTGACAATTTGTTTCTGCTCTGTTTCCTGTACCGAACAGCCGGCACCTCCGATGCCTGTTCTGGAAAAACGAGGAAACGCCACACAACTTATCGTTGACGGAGAGCCCTTCCTCGTTCTTGGCGGGGAACTTCACAATTCAAGCTCTTCGAGCCGGGAATATATGAAAGAATACTGGCCTGTCCTGAAAAATTCCGGAATGAATACAGTTCTTGCTGCTGTTGAATGGTCATTAATAGAACCTGTTGAGGGGAAGTTCAACTTTTCAGTGGTGGATGAACTGCTTTCGGATGCCCGCAAAAATGATCTTAAACTTATTCTCCTCTGGTTCGGATCGTGGAAAAACGGCCAATCGCATTATATGCCGGAATGGGTAAAAAAAGATTTTACAAGGTTCCCGAGGGTAAAAGCAGAAAATGGTAAATCACTCGAAATCCTTTCGATTTTTGGAAAAGAAACCCTTGAAAAAGATTCAAAGGCATTTTCAGCATTGATGAAACACCTTGCAGAAACTGACTCTCAATACCGTACTGTAATAATGGTACAGGTACAGAACGAGGTCGGGATAATCGGATCGCCCCGTGATCACAGTGAGGCGGCAAACACAGCATTCAATTCCACTGTTCCGCAGGAACTGATGGATTACATGGTAAGCCACAGGGACAATCTTCTTCCGGAACTGACTGAAGTATGGTCCGCAGCAGGGAACAAAACATCGGGTACCTGGCAGGAAGTGTTCGGAAAAGGTGATAAAGCCGATGAGTTCTTTATGGCATGGAACTATGCATGTTTCATAAACGAATGTGCAAAAGCAGGCAAAAAGGAATATGAAATTCCCATGTTTGTCAATGCATGGATAGTTCAGCCTCAGGATAAGAGGCCTGGAGATTATCCCTCAGGAGGGCCTCAGGCTCATGTACTGGATTTCTGGAGAGCAGGGGCGCCGGATGTCGACCTGCTTTGTCCCGATATTTACCTCCCTGATTTCGGCGAGATATGCGACCTTTATACAAGAAATGATAATATCCTGTTCATTCCCGAGTCACGGGCCGGGGAACAGGGCGCCGGGCAGATGTTACATGCTATAGGTAAATACAATGCCGTAGGTTATTCTCCTTTCGGGATTGAACAGATCTTTGCCCGCGATGAAAATGAACCAGTTGCAAAGGCATACAGGATACTTCAGGGATTTGCCCCACTGGTGCTTGAAGCTCAACAAAAAGGAACGATAACATCTGTTCTTCTGAAGGAGGAGAAGAATCCTTCAAAGGAAATAATCCTGGGAGATTACAGGATAAGAGCTGAACTTTTCAGAGGATGGGGATCATCTCCGTCACAACCAAAAACGGGAGGGTATTGTTTAATTATTAATTCAGCGGCAGACGAGTACACAATTTTCGGGAGCAATGTGCAGATATCATTTTCGCCTGCTGCACCCGGACCTGCAATTGCTGCGATCTCCAGGCTTGACGAAGGAGGGTATGAAAAAGGAAAATGGGTACAGGGCAGGCGTTTAAACGGCGATGATATAATGATAGATTATGACCTTGCAGCCAGGGCTCTGGAGAACAGGACCGGGACAGGACTTAAATTCCCCGAAGGCAGTGAATCCCTGCAAAGGGTCAAACTTTACAGGTATGAATAGAACTATCAGCTAATAAAGGTTTCGGACGATTATATTATTTCCCGTACTTTGAATATTCTTTTGGGGAGACTCCAAAATAATCTCTGAAGCATTTGGTGAAATATGAAGGATTTGAAATGCCTACACTGTTTGCAACCTCAGTAACATTACCACTGTTTGTTCTCAGAAGATCAACACCCTGATTATCTTCAATTATCCTGGGACACCTGAATGATGACTCACCGGCTCTGTAGTCAGCCTTAATCGTAACAAAAGGAAGAGAATCCGTAACAAGCCTGTGCACCCTGCTGTCAACAGAACCTATCCAGAAACAACCTGTCTGATCCCTGATAAAACCGAAATTGACATACCGTGGTATGCTATATGCTTTGATTATCTCTTTTTCAGTGAAAAAATTGAACAACACACCTCTGTTTGGAATAAATAACCAGAGGCTGCTTTCATTTCCCGGAAGGATTTTGCGGATAGCCATGTCCTTAATTGTAAGCTTTTTTGAACCTGCCATAAACACATCCGGAAATTTGTAATATGATATTTCTCCGGTAAGAGAATTGAATTTGAAAATGATCCCTTCTCCGCATGCCCAGATTATTCCGTTTTTATCAATATAAATTATTCCGATCGCATTATCTGACAGTTCATCTTCACCATCCGTCTTAAGCCGGATCTGCTCAAAATCCAGGGGTTCAGAACCTTTTATCCTTACCAGCCCGTACTTTTCAGTTCCACACCAGATATTGCCATGACTGTCTTTTTCGACACAATTTATTCTGCATGTATCTTCACAGCCCTGCCCCATGGAAACCGGGAATACTTTCCGCCAGGATTCATCGCCATGATCATAAAGGAATAAGCCATTATCTGTTGCAATCCATATTCTGCCGCTATCATCCTCAAGGTACCTGTCTTCTTCAAATCTGGTGTGTAAGGTTCCCGGGTGCCATACTGACCTTGGAACAGGATGTTCCCTGAATGTATTTGTTTTTCTGTTGAAGGTAAAAACGTTCTGATATGTGATAAGCCAGAGTAATCCCTGTGAATCCTCATTTATCATTATCACGGAGTTGTTCAGGCTTGCCGGATCTGTTGTATCGGGAATGAACCATTTTACACTGTTCAGCTGTTTATCGATGCGGTTAAGTGCACCAGTGGTACCTGCCCAGATTGTTCCTTCAGAGTCTTCGAAGATGCTCAGTACAGTAATTCCCGCCAGTGTTGAGTCATTGAATTCTCCCAGTCCGAACCGTTTATATCTTATACCATCGAAACGATAAAGCCCGGCCTGATTACCCGCCCAGATGAATCCTTTACTGTCCTGTATAAGACTTGAAGTACCAGCTCCTCCCCTTCCGCCCATTATGTTGAAATTATCCAATCTTGTATAAACGGGATTTGAAACAGGATAAAGGATTTTCTGGCAATAAGAGATATAACCTGTTAAAATGTAAAACAGACAGACCAGAATTATTTCCCGCCTCCTTTTCATTGTTGGCTAATGATTGAAAAGAGCGTTTTGAAAAATTCATTAATCAAATGAAAAGTTACAGCTTTTTTTTCAGACAGGATACGGGAAAAAAGCCGGAAAAGAGTAAAAATGTAACAATAAGAAAAGTTTTTGAAACATCCGTGGTGGAATCCGGCATATTTGGTTTCGTAGCTTTATTAATAATTAACGAAGATTACTTAATCTGAATATTTCATAATCATAATTAATATGCTGTATTCCTTTGCGTTACTTTGTGATGATCTTTGTGAGACTTAGTGGCAAAAATATTTAACCACAAAGGACTCAAAGGTTTACACAAAGGATTACAAAGTAAACGAAAAAGAAGGTTAAAGAATCCTTTGAAACAACCTTTGTTACCTTTCTGGGGATGATCAGTTAGTACTTTTTTGAATTGAATTCCACAAGTCTAACCCAATCAATTTCGCCATTATCGTTACAGAACTCATTTGAAAACTCTTTTGTAAATTTGTTTATTATTAACGCGTATGATTTATTGAAATCTTCATTTCTCTCTTTTGCTTTATATCCAGGAGGCTCTATAATTTCTGTATAAAGATTAGCCGATCCCGAGATGAATTCCCAAAATCTTTGTCCACAATATTTAAAATAATCCCCTTTATCAGGTGAATTGTCAATTCCGTAACAGCACCCATTAACAGCTATAATAGTTAATTTGGAATTGCTTGTCCGCAGTGCTTTTTTTGCTGTTTTGAAATCATCGATCATTTTTGCTATTTGTGAACTGTTCCCCCAATTTGGTCCTGATTTTATATTGACTATATGTCTACGTTTCTTATGGTCAAATTCAAGATCAATCCCGGTTATGCCTGATTTTTTACCATCATAAACTTTAGTATTAATAAAAATTGCCAGGCCTTCCAGCCAATCTCCAAAGATGGTTTCCTCGTTTGAAGATATATGAGCATCCACCAACCCTTTTATAATTGCCTCTGATGTAAGAAGATACTTAGCTTTAAAAAGGTAGGGATTCTTTCGTTTAAGAATCTGAGAGAGTTTAAGATCTTTGATACTGCTAATTCTTTTATTATGAAAAGTTGCTATGTTGTTTTAAACGTAATGAGTGACGTCGGACAGGTTTAGGTTTTTCATATTTTTCTTTTGGCTCGAGAAGATATAGTTCTAAAGGGTTAATCTGTTTCTTAACCATTTCATAATATTCTGGGACATTGTCAATTCCAATTGAATGGCGTTTCATTCTGTTTGCAACAAGTAAAGTAGTGCCGGATCCCATGAAAGGGTCAAGTACCAGATCATTTTCTATTGTAAATAGTTTGATAAACCATTCCGGGAGTTCTTCCGGGAAAGCAGCACTATGGTTCTTATTACTGCATTCCGTTGCAAGATGAAGAACATTATTCGGATATGCTTTGTCACGATATAACCAGTTCGAAATATTTTTCCCAAAGCCACTCCCAACTTTTGAATTATCCCTGATTTTATCTGTAGCACTAAGGTTCTTAAGCCTGCTTTTCGACCATTCTCCTGTAGGCACCATTACTTCATCCTGGTACATATGGAACTTTTTGTCTTTGTTAAATTGTAGCAATCTTTCCCATGCATCTCTGAATCTGTTTGGCCATTTTCCAGGATAGCTGTTTTTTTTATGCCATATAAACTCCTCAGTCCATAGCCAACCTTGCCTCCTCATAGCGAGTATTAATTCCATTACGTAGGTACTTCGTTCTCCGTCAACAACTTTTTCTTTGATATTCAGAATAAAAGTACCTGTTGGTTTTAATACTCTTAAGAGTTGCTCAGATATGGGCAGAAACCAATCAACATACTTATCATGGCGAATTCCACCATAAGTTCCATTTCTCTGATCGGCATATGGTGGTGATGTTACTATCAAGTCAACTGTATTGTCTGATATTTTTTTTAATACATCTTTACTATCTCCAAGATATATGTCAGTCTTTATTTCCATGCTGTTGATTTATTACTGCAAATTTACAGCATTTAACAACCATTTTGTAGTATTGTTAACAACCTCGCTAAAAGTTAGTACTTTTTTCAAACACTGATGCCGGAAAATCAGAAAATAAGCTAAAATGTAACAATATGAATAGTTTTTGAGACATCTGTGGTGGAATAAAAGACCGCAGGAAAGTAATTTTACTTCATTGTTGGTTAATGGCTCAGGTATAAATGAGTCATCCTGCCGACCTGGCAGGAAGTTAGTGAAGCCGGGGGTCCCCGGCTTCTTCTTTTATGATAACTTTCAGATTACAGATACTAATCAGTTCAGGAAAGAATATACTCCCTGAATTTCCTGAATAATTCTTCCTCGCCGGTATTATTTTTTACTCCATCAAGAAGTATTTTCATAAGACCGTCGATCTTTGAATCGTTAAATCCCGCCTCTATCGCAAACCTCCTGATCATTCTTGTTTCCTTTTCACTTACTTCATCATCGGCAAGTATCATTTCGGCAATATCATGAAGGTGCTCATACTTCTCCTCAAGAGAATAAGGAGGAGTATAATGATGATCCTTCTCCGAATTTATAAATTTATCAATCTCCGGATCAGTAAGTCCGAACTTCTTCCCTTCCTTATGTAAAAGATCCAGTTCGTCCTTATGTATTTTCCCGTCAATCCTGGAGACCTGAACAAGATGAATAAATGCATCTTTTGCTACCCTCTTCCCATGATGAGTTATAAAATCTGAAAAGTCCATATTACTTATTAATTAAGTTCTGTTTAGTTTTTGTCAAAGCGTAAAATTAAAAATTAATTCACAGTTTATATTTTATACAAGATTAAACAAGAAAAATAAATTTTAGTTCTCGCTTTCAAGCTGAATCAGTCTTTTTTTCCAGAATGAATTAAAGCTTATTACCGGATCTGTACAGAGGTATACAGCGGTTCCATATTCCCTCGCATCAGGATCAGAGATACTTCCTACCTTCAAAATATTGGCAAACAATCCTTTCACATCTTCACCCGGAGGATCATTATTTATATAAACTACAGAGGTTATGTCAGGATTAAAAGCCTCCGGGATCCAGTACCTGAAGCTTTCATGAAACGATATCGGTTCCGGCAGACCATATTTCTTTCCTATGATGGTTATTGCTCCGGTCTGGCCGTAATTCTCACAATAAATAAAGGCCGATTGTTTATCGGGTATCATTTCCCAGGCCCGGGCAGCTATCCTTGTGAGTTCCTCCCACCCAAGCATATCCGCATAATCCTGGGGAAGGGAATGTTTTGAACCATCTTCAAATGTTCTGCCAACATCAAATCCGTTTTTGGCTTCGGCCATATCAAAATATTTTATCAAACCCTCTGCCTTATAAACCGGTAATCCATAAGGTATTAACGGATATGTAACAAGCAGAAGGAAGGATACAAAAATGAGCCGGGTATACCACTTTTTCAGTACAGATTCATAAAAAACGGCACCGGCAGAGATAAGGAAAGGGAATATCCCCTGGGTATAATAACTTTTACCCTTCATCAGCATCAGAGAGACAACCACTGCTATAACAACAAGGGCAAGGAATCTGAATTTTCTTTGATTCCCGGAAAGCAGTAAATAAATAATCCCCGCAATCGTCAGAAAAGAACCTGCTCCCGGTGAAAGCAACTGGTCAATTAAGAAAGATTTCCTGTCGACATAAACCAGCTGGGTCTCTGCAAGTTCAGAAAATTCAAGATTACCGTTAAATACAAGATGGATCACAATGCTGAATAACGCCAATGCCCATATAACAGGGGTCGTGTTTTTTGAAAAAAGAGCCCGGAATTCTCATTTGCCGTGATTTACATTAACATATTGGCAATAAAGTTAAAAGTTATTAAATATAAATATATTCATCATGTTCATAATTCCGGTCAGGAATAAAAAGTTATATTTAACTGTCAATTTACCGGAGAAGAACCCACAAAATAAAGCCATAAGGGTATGAAAATTAAAAAATTATCTGTCTTTTCATTGGTTTCATTGTTTTCCGTACTGTTTTCTTTCCCGGCCAGTTCCCAGACATTAAAAGAAAACCCTGAACTTGATGAAAAAGTAAAGAGATTCCTTTCGGAAAATTCAAGGCAATGGTACGACATGAATATTCCTGCTTCCGACGGGCAGTTGCTATATGATATAATTGTAAAGAACGGTTATAAATCTGCACTTGAGATAGGAACATCTACCGGGCATTCGGGCATCTGGATAGCCTGGGCTCTGAGCAGGACAGGAGGAAAGCTTATAACTATTGATATAGATGAGGGCAGGTACAGGAGGGCTGTTGAAAATTTCAGGAAGGCAGGATTATCGGAATATATAGATGCAAGGCTTGCTGATGCCCATAAGCTTGTGAAAGAACTTAAGGGTCCTTTTGATTTTGTTTTCAGTGATGCGGACAAGGAATGGTATAAGAACTATTTTATTGATATAGATCCGAAGCTTGTTGCCGGCGGGTGTTTCACAGCTCATAATATTTCGGAAAGGGGACGTGGATACGGAGGTTACGGAGGTCAGGGAGAATTTCTGCAGTATGTTAAAAGTCTGAAGAATTATGAGACAACTGTCAACAATGGTGGCGGTGGTGTTTCTGTTAGTTATAAAAGATCCGGAAAATAATCTTTACTTATAATGGCGGGAGAAGAATTACAAAGAAAGCTGGGGCTGTTCCCTGCTACCAATATTGTTGTTGCAAATATGATAGGGGCAGGGATTTTCACAACATCGGGGCTTCTGATGTCTGATCTTCATGATCCGCTTCTGATGCTTGCATTATGGGCTATCGGGGGTTTTATAGCCCTTTGTGGCGCCTTTTCGTATGGTGAGCTCGGGGCTGCAATGCCAGGTGCAGGAGGCGAATATCTTTTCCTCTCAAGATTATATCATCCGATCTATGGTTTTTTAAGCGGGTGGGTATCCTTCATGGTAGGATTTTCCGCTCCCATCGCTGCTTC
>JAKQPD010000050.1 GCA_029564935.1 Bacteroidota bacterium | reverse complement strand
AGTTGCAGATAACGTTTTCATAGCTAAATACATTTTTAGAAAATAAATACGATCTCAAAAATTTCTTTAAAAAGGTTTAATCATTTTTCCGTTTAATCCGGATAGGGTCGAAATTGTTACCCTCATTTTTGGACTTTTTTTTAAAATATTTTTTCCGGGAAGGAATATGTATTGATAATGTGCATTTTAAAAAACACAGGATAAGTAACAAATATCTGGTATATAATAAGCTCCCTGATCGGCTTTAGTTTTACCAGGGAAAATTCAGAATAGTATAAAATAGCTAATAGAATTAACCTGTGAATAAAAGGAGAGGCTTCTTAGAAAGCCTCTTTTTTATGGTTTACTTTAAATATTACTGATGCTTTTAAAGCCCCCTTGGGGGTTTGGGGGTAAAATCCCATGGATGGTCAGGGGTACAACTCTTGGGGGTTTGGGGGTAAAACCCCATGGATGGTCAGGGGTAAAACCCCATGGATGTTCAGGGGTAAAACTCTTGGTAGGATCGGAGGTAAAAGTTCCTTGGATCTGAGGGATTATTAAACCACCATGGACGGAGGTTCTATGAGGGCATTTTTCAAATACCGGTCACTGATATGTATCTATTCTCTGTTCAATTCTTCCAGGATAAATCCTGTTCCTCTTACGGTTCGGATATCTAAATTCCTGTCGCCCGATATATATTTCCTGAGGCGGCTGATGAACACATCCATGCTGCGGCCGAGGAAATAGTCATCTTCCCCCCATATCTCATTAAGTATATCTTCCCTTGCAAGTATTTTATTCTTGTTTACAATAAAATACTTAAGCAGCTGTGCTTCCTTGAGGGTTAGCTTTTCAGTCGTATCTCCGCAGATCAGTTCAAGGGTATTGAATTTCAGCAGAGTGTTTGATATCTTGTATTCATCGGTTGATGAGGAATAAGCCCGTTTAAGAATATTATTGATCCTGAGGATCAGCACTTCGGGGTCGAAAGGTTTTGTAATATAATCGTCGGCACCTATCTTCAGTCCGCGTACAATGTCTTCCTTAAGGCTTTTTGCGGTCAGATAAATCAGCGGGACATCAGGTTCCGCTTCCTTTATCTTTTCTCCCAGGGTAAATCCGTCCATTTCAGGCATCATTACATCGAGCACACAGATATCGGGCTTATCATTTCTGAATGATTCCCATGCTTCCTTTCCGTCCCTGGCAAGGTTAACATCAAATCCGTTGATTGTAACATACTGTGCAAGAATGTTACCAAAATCCCTGTCATCTTCTGCTAATAAAACTTTCATTTCTGCAAATAATTAATACGGAAGTGTTACTGTAAAGATACTACCTTTTCCCGGTTTACTGTTTACCGAGACGTCGCCGCCATGAGCTTCGGCAATTTTTCTTACATAATACAGGCCGAGCCCCAGACCTTTATATTTATGTATATTGCCCGACGAGGCCCGATAGAACTTATCGAAAATGTGCTTCTGGTCTGTACGGCTTATTCCTATGCCGTTATCTGCCACGCTGATGCAGATTTTATTGTCATTTGTAAATCCTTCAACATTAATTACAGGATCCTTATCGGAATATTTCACTGCATTTGAAAGAAGATTATTGATCATTGTGGTGAAGTAGATCGGGTCGATATCGGCTTCAATTCCGTTGAAGTTATACTTCTGGCTCAGTGAAGCGCTGTTACCCGGCCCTACTTTAAAGCTGTTCACAATATCATTCATCAGTTCCTCGATATGGACTTTCTTTTTATCGAGCTGGAATTCAGTTCTTTCCCACATTGATATTTCGAGGACCATGTTTATGAGCTGGTTCAGGTTAACACTCTGCTTCCCGATCATCTTTGCAGTCTCAAGCACTTTGGTTTCATCCGAACGGATCTTTTGCATTTCAAGGGTTTTTCCCGCCACGGTTATTGTTGCAAGAGGGGTTTTCAGCTCGTGGGTCATATTATTTATAAAATCGGTCTTGAGGTTCGATAGTTTCCTTTCTTCCATAAGGTTACGGTAAGTGATCAGGAATAATATTACCACGACCAGAAGGCTGAAGATGCTCATGGCAAGAGAAGCAGATGAAGCCCGGAGTACCATCATCCGCTTATCAGTAAAGTCGATATAATACTCGAAGAACAGGAAATAATAATTATCCTCAAGTCCCCGGCGTTCAACCAAAATGTTGGATGTTCTGGCATCCAGAGTTTCCGGAAGGGTGTGGGAGACAGAGACCTGCGGACCCTGTCCCTGGCCTCTCTGGTCAGGGGGTCGCTGCCTCACAAAGAACTCGTTCTGATAAATGGGAAATGTATCAACACCTATTATTTCGAGGTTGACTATCTCAATCCTGTGAGAGAATTCTTTGTCAACACCCATTCTTTCAAAATATGCAGAAAGATATCCCGACAGGTCCTGTTCCTTGTTAAGCACCATTGTGAAATATTCCAGGATCTCATCCTTTTTTTGCTGAAGCAGCTTTTCATCTTTTATCCCGGACAGTTCCTTTGCAACTTTCTCCGAATAATTATCAAGGATAAAGCGGACTGTATCATAGACATCAACTGCCCGCTGGCGGCGAAGTGTTGAAACGGCTTCCTGCGACAGAAGCCTGTACCTGAGGTCGAGCATTTCCAGGTTTTGTTTCCATATCCCCCTTATTATGATTATCTGGGCGATTATTAGAATGGCAATAGCTGCCACACCAAGCAACAGGATCGTATTCCTCTTTTTCATTTTCACCGGTTTACTTATCAAAAGTATTGATTTTTTATCAAACCCCGGAGCCTGCTGGCCAAACATTAACCCTGCGTTAACGCTGCATTAACAATATCCCGGCAATAACGGTACTATCTTTGATTAAACAAAAAACAAAAAGGCAGTCATGAAACCCACATGCTATAAAAACACGGATACATCTGATTTCATCAACATGTGGGTTCCATCATACCTTTAAATTTAAATTATATTATGATGAAAAAGTATGGATTAATATTAAGCGTTGTTTTCCTCATTATGATTTGTCCCTTCCGGCAGGCAGTTGCACAGGAAAAGACAAAAGAGGAAAAGGAAAAAGAGCTTCAGGAGGCGATCAATGAGCAGAAAAAAGCCATGATCGAACGGCAGAAAGCTGAACAGGAAGCACAAATTGAATTTGAGCAGCAGATGGATAAAGCAAAGATCATCCAGAAGGAAGCTGTTGACAAAGCCATGGAGAGAGCCCATGATAACGTCGGGAAAATAGACGATCCTGAATTTCAGCGTATAATAAGGAATTACAGGGATCTGGGGAAATCGTGGACACCCGCTGAACCATTTATCTTTTCACCTGATCTGGGTGATTTTTACCTTCATTCAAACGGGAATGGGGAAAGAACAACCTGGGATTTCTCAAAATCGATCAAAGAATCTTCCTTTTCAAGGGATTATGTTTTCGATGTTGAAAAAACGGCCAAATCAGTGGTTATGTCTGTCAGCGGCGACTGCAAGGCAGGGGAGATAAAAATAAAGATAATAATGCCCGGAGGGAATACATTCTCGGAAATTGTAATAGATGAGTTTGGAAACCTTAACTGGAGGAAATCACTTACTATCACTGAGACTGAGAATCAGGACAAGACAGGTGAATGGAAATTTGATATAAAATCATCAAAAGCCACCGGTTACTTTAAGATCTTTTTCCAGGTCAGTTAAAGCAGAAATTCCGGTATTAACCGCAGAGAGCGCAAAAGATTTGCGCAGAGGACGCAAAGGAGTTTATCCCATTATTTGCCTTAGCGACCTTTGCGCAACCTTAGCGACCTTTGCGGTTTAAAGAAAGGACTTTTTCCTTTTATTCGGTTTGTGCCGAAGCCCTGCCTCCCTTAACACTTTCAACCCTTACAGTATATTTTGTACCTCCCTTGACGATCCATTTCAGGTCCGTCTTCTGATAACCTGAAATATTTGTCAGTTCTATTTTCTGAGGATTCTTTTTCTGCTCGGTTGTAATATTAAGATCGGCATTTTCGACTATCATACCTGCAATAACGGTTCCTCCTTCAAGTATCACATAATCGGGGGGATCTATTTTATACTTTATGTTTGTTGCCGAATGAGTGGGAAGCATTCTCCTGTTCACAACAGAAGCAGTTATCTCCTTCAATCCTCCGTTAAGCTTGTTGACCTTAAGGTTGGTGATCTCCAACTTCGGAGACTGGTATGAATTATATATGCAGAATGCCGCATTACGGTGGGAATCATTCTCGAGTATGAATCCCGGATGAAGTCTTCCGAACATTTTGCTGAAACCTCCCAGTTCTACTTCACCATATACCGGGTGGTTGATTTTCTGCCAGGGAATGAATGCATCTTCAAACAGAAGAAGTCTGTCGAATTCGAACAGGTCGGTCTTTGTTGTGTCATAGAACATCAGGAAGCTGTTCCAAAGCTCATTTGAGAATACGAAGCATCCCATTGCACCATACCACCAGTCAAGTTCTCCACCGTAAACCGTATACATATCCTTCCATATTGTAAGGAGATCATATCCTGGGATCATCAGTTCGCCTTTTTTCCCTAATGCATCTAAAACGGCATCATCGGCACGGCTGTAGACCTCAGCGCCTCCTCCCTGTATTGAAGGCCCCCTCAGTATCATTCCGCCTGAATTATGGAAAGACTGGGCTCCGGTAATATTCGGATGTTTTACGACAAAATCACGTACTGCCGCATTCTCAGGCTGGGAGAAGGGATATTTATGAGCACCGCTCTGAACGTAGTTGGGTTCCCAGTTAAATCCCCAGTCGCGGTTCCCGTCATAACCGCCCGGTCCGTCTTCATTGAACTGACCGTCGCCGTCATTGTCTGTACCTTCCATTCCAAGTAGCTCATATTCCCCTTTTTCGCCGGGTTCGACCCTTATCATCCTTCGCGGATCCTTAGGATCAGTGATATAAGCGCCATCCGGGTTCTTCCTCCTTATCTGGCTTATGTTCTTATCGCCGTTCATATCATCAGGGCCATCCTCATCAAATGCACCGTCGCGGTCGTTGTCGTATGGCATCAGTCCCGACCGTGGAGGGACACCGATATTTGCGAAGTACTCACGGGCATCCGGATTTATTGTCGGTGCTATATAAAATGTCTTATCTTTCAGAAGCTGTTTTATGAATTCGTTACCACCTGACATTTCACACAGATACCATGCTGTATACATTGCCATTTCAGTCCCCTGAAGCTCTATGGAATGTATGTTCCCGTCGATCCAGAATCCCGGTTTGTGGTCTGGATTTCCGCTTTTCCTGTCGGAGATTGTAAGTACATGTATGTCGCGGCCTTGATATGATTTCCCGGCTGAAGACAGATTGACAAGATCAGGATATGCTTCTGCCAGTTTCCTGCAGAAATCTGTCACTCCGGTATAGGTATAATACTTGTTCCAGGAAACCTTCACTTTCGGGTTTGATGGCGATCCGGCTGCATCAAAGAACAACTCTCCTTCCTGCGGGTAAAGATTACCGGCAAAGGATATGAAAAGAATTATAAATATTGTGTTTAAAGCTGACTTATTCATAGCTGATAACTTATATGTTGAAGTAATTATTTCAATTCGGCTGTTGTTGTTACAGTACCTGTATTTGCTGCTCCGGCGCTAATCTTTACCTTTCCCTTACCCATAATGAGCCAGCTGAATTCAGCGGATCCGCCTCCTTCGAGCCTTTGTATTCTCTGAACTTTCTGGCCGCTTAGCAATTTCTGGTTTGATCCGGTCTCCAGACTGATCCTCATTATCCTCGTCCACAGGTTCCTTTCTCCTGCCGCACTACAGGTTGCAAAGATCCCGCTGTTAAGGACCTTAAGGGACAGCCTGTAAATGTTTTCACCCTGATCCTCTGTAACCACATCCACTAATTCGAGTTGAGGATGCATACGAGCCATTTCCGTTATGAACTTTGAATTGTTTGTTATGAGTTTACTGAGCTTGTCTGCAGTGGGATTTACAGAAGCAAATGGTCTGATCCCGCCTGCTTCAACTTTCTTTCCGGGAAAATCAGGATGGCTTATTTCAGTCCATGGTACGAAAACACCATCAATCTTATTCTCTTCTGCAAATTTCAGGAAGGTTACATCGGGATTTTTATCCCTTTCCGCGGGTATCCACCAGGCGGGAGTACTGAAACTGTAGCGTCCGTAATGATAATATGACCAGTCCATAAAATTACCCGGTGATGATTTTGCCGGAGGAGAGCCTTTTACTGCGGTTATTTCGCGGTATTTATTTGCTGCAAGCTTAACGATGGTCTCGTCTGCCTTAAGCACTGAGGTGATTCTTCTGTCCTGTCCCATCATCATACGCATAGAACCGCTTCCCGGAGCGCCCTGCATCGGAAATGATCCTCCCGGAGGCGGGAATGAGGAAGCCTGGGGCGGCCTCTGATCCTGTCCGGAACCCTGTCCTGCTCCGGCAGCCGGTGCACCACCGGATCTTTCCGGGCCTGGCCTTGGTTGCTGGCCCAGATTATCCTGGGGCCCGAAAGCGAACGTTGCATAAATATTATAGTGATCGAAAAGAAAATCGAGGACCGCCTTTGTCTCAGGTTCAGAAACAGGATGTGATCCTGATCCTGTTCCGAACTCCTCATAATTGTATGTAAGATTCCTGTTGAAGTTTACTCCCCCCGGTCCGTCTTCATTGAATTTACCGTCCTTATCATTGTCAATGCCCTCAGTAAAGAGGAGATATGAACCTCTTTCCCCCTTTGCCGGATCTGCTTCAACCATTATCCTGTCATTTTCAGAACTTACTACATAATTCCCTGTCGGATCGGCTACCCGTATCATCGTGATCATTCCATCATTATTCAGATCCTCACAGGGATCCTCATCCGTAACAAAATCCCTGTCATCATCCATGGGTCTGGCATTAACTGTCCTTTCATATTTAAGTCCCTGGAAATACTGTTCGGATGCATCAGGACTCACATCCGGGAGAACATAGAAGGAGATCTTTTCGAGCAGGCTTATATTTTCGTGGGATGAAGCTCCTTTCAGCAGTTCCCCGGCAAAGCCGAGAGCCAGTTCCCTACCCAGGATATAATTTCCTTCAATACCTCCGATTACTGCAATCCCGGGCTTGCTGTCCTTCTCCCCGGTTCCGATTGTAAGAATCATTATATCCCTGCCTCCGGCAGTTTTAACAAGTGATTTTACAGTACATAAAGCAGGAAACTGCCTGCCAAGAGCCTCGGCTTCCCGGACCATAGATTTATGATCGTGATAACCTGTCTGTGCTCCCGATGTCCCCGAGAGAACACTGACAAAAAAGACCATTAAAACAATTCTGAGAGAAATATTCATTTTTTTTGGGTTTAGTTATTTTTGACTTCAGGATTTAAAATGAACAGCATAAAAATAACGGATATTATTTTATTTGCAACAGGTAAACCTTTTGTTGTGTTATATGTTAAATTTGTAGCCTTCCCTAAACAGGGGCTGAAATGAAAAGATTTCTTTCAATACTTATCCTGACGTCAATATTTTCATGCGGCCGTGATTCTTCCGATTCCGGAAAGCAGGTAATTACTGTCAGCATTGCTCCCTTCAGATATTTCGTTACAATGATAGCCGGGGATGATTTCAGTGTTAATGTCATGGTACCAGCAGGGGCCAATCCTCATGTCTATGAACCCTATCCTGATCAGATAGCAAAGCTGGGGAAGTCAGTAGCCTATATCAGTAACGGGTATCTTGGTTTTGAAATGACATGGCTCGACAGGTTTTATGAGATCAATAAGACTATGATCAGGCTTTCGGCAGGAGAGGGGATAGAGCCGGTTGATCCCGGGCATGATCATGGTCATGATGGAGAGCATGTTGAAGCTGCCGATCCTCATTACTGGGTTTCACCGAAGTGTGCTCTCACAATTGCAGCATCAGTAAGGGATCTTCTTTGTAAATTAAAGCCATCAGCCCGGGCAGATTATGAAACGAACTATACAGAGCTTGTACAAATTATAAATGAGGTGGATAATAAAGCAGATTCCCTCCTTTCGGAATTCCGGGGGAAACGCTTCATGATATACCATCCCAACCTTGCATATCTGGCACGTGATTACGGGCTCGAGGAAACAGCTGTTGAATTCGAAGGGAAAGAGCCTCCTCCTTCACGGCTGAAAGAACTTATCGATATCGCAAAGGAGGAAAATATTAATACTGTATTTGTACAGAAGGAATATGACACCAGGAATGCCAGAGTGGTGGCAGATGAGATCGGAGCAGGGATAAAAGTGATAAATCCGCTGTCTGAAAACTGGCAGGAATCGACTCTCGACATAATTGAGAGCTTATACAACAGCTTCGTACAGGGAAGCAAATAAATAACAGTTATGGCTTTCATTTTTAAAATGGAATCTTTATCAGCATCTTACGGAACAAATATTGTTCTTGAGGATGTTAATTTCAGGGTCAGCGAGGACGATTTCATTGGTGTGATAGGTCCGAACGGAGGTGGTAAGACAACACTTCTGAAAATTATACTGGGACTTATAAAACCTGTTTCAGGGGAAATAATCTTTAATCCTGATCTGTCAGGTTCCTGCGCTATCGGATACCTTCCGCAGATATCCACCGGGGATCTGAGTTATCCGGTCAGTGTAACCGATGTTATCCTGTCGGGGATGATGATAAGAAAAAGGATCATTACGAGGATGTCGAAAGAAGACAGGAAAAAAGCGGCAGGGATAATTGAAGAGATGGGGCTGTCGGGAATGGGTCGCAGTTCCCTTTCTGAGTTATCGGGAGGCCAGTTGCAGAGGGTATTTCTGGGACGTGCAATAATCGGCGATCCGAAGCTTCTTCTTCTGGATGAACCCGGCAATTTTGTTGATTCGACTTTTGAAAATGATTTCTATGAGAAGCTGAAGGAGCTTAATAAAAGAATGGCAATCCTCATGGTCTCCCACGATATCGGAATGATATCTGCCCATGTAAGATCATATGCATGCGTGAACAGGAAGCTTAACTATCATCCCTCATCCGAGATATCAAACGAACAACTCCTTGCTTACGGCTGCCCTATTCAGCTGATAACGCACGGAACAGTTCCTCATACAGTATTAAAACAACACAACTGAGTGGAAGGAAGTATTTTTCAATATGATTTCATTGTTAAAGGCCTCCTGGGAGCTGTCTTTGCCAGTATTACAGCCGGGATCATAGGTACATATATAGTTACCAGGAAAATGGTCTTCCTCAGCGGCGGAATAACTCATGCATCTTTCGGCGGGATTGGTATTGGATATTATGCGGGTATAAATCCGGTTGCGGGAGCAGCTGTTTTTGGAATCCTTTCGGCGCTTGGAATAGAGTATCTTTCGATCCATCACAGGATAAGGGAGGACTCGGCAATAGGTATAATGTGGGCTTTCGGAATGGCTGTGGGTATTATCTTCATTTATCTTACCCCGGGTTATTCCCCCAACCTCATGAGCTATCTTTTCGGAAGCATTCTCACTGTCACTACCGCAGATATTGTTGCACTCGGGATAATGTCGCTGATACTCTGTATCTATTTCGGGGCATTTTACCGTACTATACTTTACACTTCGTTTGATGAATCATTTGCCCGGACATACTCTGCATACGTCGACATATTCAAATACATTACAACATCCCTTGTCGCTCTTACAATTGTACTAAATATAAGGATGGCAGGCGTTATTCTGGTTCTGTCACTACTGACCATACCTCCGAATATTGCCATGCTCTTTACAAGAAGATATTCAAATATCATCTTCTTTTCTGTACTTTCGGGATTTACAGGGACGGCAGCAGGATATTTTATTTCCTATTTTGCCGGTATACCCGTTGGTGCAACGATAATTTTCACCCTTGTTATAATCTGGATCCTTGTCAAGGTAATCATTGTTACGGTAAAGTATTTTAAATGACTATCGTTAATCATGAAAAAATCCAGTTTCACAAAATTACATTTATTACCCCCTTCCCTCCCGATAGCTATCGGGATTCCCCCAGTGGGGAAGGAGACCTTTTCCCCCCTGGGGGAAATAAGAAAGGGGGTAAGAGAAAGGGGGTAAGAGAAAGGGGGTAAGGACCAACGAATCCTTAACATGAACAAAAGACAAACAGAAACCAAATAAATACTTGAAATATGGATTACGATCTTATAATAATTGGAAGCGGCCCGGGTGGTTATGTTGCCGCCATCAGGGCTTCGCAGCTGAAGATGAAGGTAGCTGTAGTCGAGCGGGCAGAAATAGGTGGTATATGTCTTAACTGGGGATGTATTCCCACGAAATCACTTCTGAAAAGCGCAAGGGTATTTGATTACTTTAATCATGCAGCTGATTATGGCATATCAGTTTCAGGTGAGGTGAAAGCCGATTTCGGAGCAGTAATTGCCAGAAGCCGAAGCGTGGCAGAGGGCATGAGCAAAGGTGTTCAGTTCCTCTTCAGGAAGAACAACATTGCACTTATAAAGGGAACCGGCAGGCTTGCAGGTCAGAACAGCGTGGAAACAATCGATGCTGACGGGAACATAAAAACCATGACTGCAAAACATATTATTCTTGCGACCGGAGCAAGGTCAAAAGAGCTTCCGAACCTTAAGCAGGATGGCAGGAAGATAATAGGATACAGAGAGGCTATGACCCTGCCTGAACAACCGAAATCGATGGTCGTGGTCGGATCCGGTGCAATAGGCAGCGAATTTGCAAATTTCTACCAGTCCCTTGGAACAGAAGTCACTCTTGTTGAATTCCTTCCGAGAATTGTTCCCAATGAGGATGAGGAGATATCAAAACAACTCGAGAGATCATTCAAGAAAATGAAGATGAAGGTAATGACCGATTCATCTGTAGAAGCTGTCGATACTTCAAAAGACCGGTGTATTGTAACGATCAAAACACCAAAAGGGACAGAAACGGTTGAGACGGATATAGTTTTTTCGGCTGTCGGCGTTACAACAAACATCGAAGGTCTGGGTCTTGAAAAGGCAGGTGTCAGAACAGAAAAGGATAAGGTCGTTGTTGATGACTTTTACAGGACGTCTGTTCCGGGAGTTTATGCCATCGGCGACATTGTAAATGGTCCTGCTCTGGCACATGTGGCTTCTGCCGAAGGTATAATATGTGTTGAAAAGATCGCCGGCCTCGATGTTGAACCTCTTAATTATAAGAATATCCCGGCCTGTACTTATACAAATCCTGAAATTGCATCCTGCGGCCTCACTGAAGCTGCCGCAAAAGCTGCAGGATATGAGGTGAAAGTCGGCAAGTTCCCTTTTACTGCATCGGGGAAAGCAAGCGCTGCCGGAGCCAGGGATGGCTTCGTGAAGCTTGTTTTTGATGCAGCCTATGGCGAATTGCTGGGCGCTCATATGATCGGTGACAATGTGACTGAGATGATATCGGAAATTGTTGTTGCCAGAAAGCTGGAAACCACCGCTCATGAAATAATCAAAGCTGTCCATCCGCATCCGACAATGTCCGAAGCCATCATGGAAGCGGCTGCAGCAGCTTACGGAGAAGTTATACATATTTAAATATTTAAAAATGAAAAAGTCCATTTTCTTAATCCCGTTTTTACTTCAGATCATCCTTCCTTTATCGGCCCAGCCTCTTGCTAACAGGCCAAAATACGATATCACAAAGGAGAAAGTGCTGTATACAATAGGTTATGCACACCTTGATACCGAATGGAACTGGGAATATCCCACCACTATCAATCAGTACATCAGGAATACGATGGAGGATAATTTCAAACTTTTTGAAAAATATCCCGATTATGTGTTCAATTTTACCGGATCGAGACGGTATAAGATGATGAAGGAATATTTCCCCGAATCATATAAAAAAGTAAGCGATTACATCAGACAGGGAAGATGGTATGTCTCGGGCTCTTCTGTCGATGAAGGAGAAGTGAATATTTCATCATCCGAATCGGTTTTACGGCAGGTATTGTACGGAAACCTGTATTTCCGGAGGGAATTCAATAAGGAAAGTGTTGATTATATGTTACCCGACTGCTTCGGGTTTGTGGCTACAATGCCCCAGGTCTGGAATCATGCGGGACTTCTGGGTTTCTCGACGCAGAAGCTCACCTGGAGGTCTGCTAACGGGGTCCCCTTCAATTTCGGTGTATGGGAAGGTCCCGATGGGAGCGGACTGCTTGCAGCCCTGAATGCCACGGATTATACCGGAAGGGTTGTTCCGCGTCTTGACAGGGATTCGACATGGAACGCCAGGATAACTGACAATATAAATAAGTATGGCCTTTCTTTCGATTACCGCTATTATGGTGTCGGCGATATCGGTGGTTCACCAAGGGAGGAAGATGTGAAGAATGCAATCGGCAGTCTGAAAAACAACGATAGTAAGTTTAAGGTGATCCTTACATCTTCGGATCAGATTTACCGGGATATTACACCTGAAATAAGAAAGAAGCTTCCCACATATTCCGGAGATCTTCTGCTCATTGAACACAGCGCCGGATCGATGACCTCCCAGTCATTCATGAAAAGGGCCAACAGGAAGAATGAACTTCTTGCACGTTCGGCTGAACAGGCATCTGTCATGGCCGACTGGATGGGCGGTTCTGCTTATCCCTTCACAAAACTCAATAATGCATGGGAACTGGTTCTCGGCGGGCAGTTCCACGATATACTTCCCGGAACAAGCACAGTAAAAGCATATGATTATGCCTGGAACGATGAATTCATTGCAATGAACAACTTTTCGGAAATACTTAAGCATGCAGTCAGCAATATTTCCCATTCATTGAATACTCAGACAAAAGGAAGACCGGTTGTTGTTTACAATCCCGTGGCAATGGAAAGAGAGGATGTCGTAACTGTGGAAATGGATTTTCTTAAACCGCCTGCCGGCATAAGTGTTACAGACAAGGACGGAAAAACTCTTCCTTCACAGATAGTCTCATCAAAAGGGAACAAGGTTACAATAATTTTCCTTGCTCAGTTGCCATCTGCCGGGTTTGAAGTGTTCGACATTCAGGAAACAGCCGGGGGCCAGGAGCCTTCCGGAATTGTAGTGGGCGACGGGACACTTGAGAACAGATTCTTTAAGGTGAAGATAGATGCCAATGGCGATATAGCATCGGTCTTTGATAAAAAAGCTTCAAGGGAGGTGTTCTCAAAACCTGCAACACTCGATTTCCAGGCTGAAGCACCGACTCAGTGGCCTGCATGGAATATGGACTGGAAAGACAGGAAAAATCCCCCCTTCGATTTCATGAACAAGGATGTTACAATGAAAATTGTTGAAAAGGGACCTGTACGTGTGGCCATCGAAGTGAGAAAGAAAGGACAGAATTCTGAAATAGTCCAGATCATCAGTCTGTCTGCAGGTGACGCCGGAAAGATTGTCGATGTAAGGAACAAAATCGACTGGCAGTCAAAAGGGGTGAGCCTTAAGGCCGCCTTCCCCACAACTGTGACAAACGAAATGGCTACTTACAGTCTTAATACTGCCGCTGTTCAGCGAACAACAAATAATGATGTGAAGTTTGAAGTTCCCGGCAGACAATGGATAGATATTACCGATCGTCCAAACAACTACGGTGTTTCTATCCTTGAGGATTGTAAATATGGTTCAGATAAACCAGATAACAATACACTCCGGCTTACACTTATGTATACTCCGAAACCGACTTCATATGTCTACCAGGGAACCCAGGACTGGGGTATTCATGATGTCAGGTATGCCGTTTACCCTCATGTTGGCGACTGGGTATATGCAGGAACCCCCTGGATGGCCCATTTCCTTAATAATCCTCCCATTGCTTTTGAAACAACAAGACATGACGGACCTTTTGGCAGGAATATATCGATGGTTACCTTAAATACAGGTCAGGTCGACGTAATGGCAGTCAAGAAAGCCGAGGAGAGCGATCATATAATCATCAGGTTTAATGAGCTTTATGGCAAAAGAGCCGATAATGTTGTGGTTACCTTGCCCGGAAAGATCATCGAAGCCTGGGAGGTTAACGGCCAGGAAAAAAGGATAGGAGATGCGCTCATAAAAGACGGATCGCTTAATTTCGGTATGGGCAGGTTTGCTATAAAAAGCTTTGCCGTCAGACTGGAAGATGCTCCGCAGAAACTTACAAAACCTGTACAACAGGCTGTTGAACTGAAATTTACCGGTGATGCATTCAGCTTTGATCCAAACCGGGCCGATGGCAACCTCACAGATAACCTTACACTTCCTGCCGAGCTGATACCTTCTGAAGTTATCAGTGAAGACATAATTTTTAAGACCGGCGGTACGGCAGATAAGCAGATGAACATGCTGAGCGCCCGTGGACAAAGGATCTCTCTCCCTAAAGGCAAATTCAACAAACTGTTTATTCTTGCTGCAGCAACAAGCGATACAAAGGGAGCCTTCAGGGTTGGGAACAAGATCACAACAATTCCGGTACAGGAATGGACAGGATATGTGGGACAGCATTATGGAAGGGAGCTTTACTTTAATAATATGAAGGTTGCTTCAATGAAAGATGCTTTCACAAAACGAGATAATATTGCATGGTTCGCTTCACATCGTCATACTCCTGATGCCAATGATACATACAGGTACAGCTACCTTTACAAGTACGCTATAGACATTCCTGAAGGTGCGGGTTCTGTAAAACTTCCCGATAATCCGGGAATTAAGATCTTTGCGATTACCGTCGCAAATACCAAAAACGATGATATCAGGCCGCTTCAGCCACTATATGACGATTTCAGTGAAAATCCTCCGGTCAGGCTCAGAGTCAGCGAGATCATTACCCCCGATCTGAAACCTTTATCTTCGGTACAGAAATCGTTATATACCGAAAGCATTGACGAAAGGATGCTGCCCCGGCTGAAACAATATCTTAAAAATGCCGGGATGGATACTGTTATCGTCGTTACTCCTCCATCACAGTCCGATTATGCTGAAATAAATTCAGGGAATAAAGTAACGGCTGCTTACTATCCGACAGGGAAATCGTCAGATGGTCAGGAATACACAGGTCAGAAGATTGATATTTCCGGAATACTTAATTCCGGTTCTTATATTATGAAGGATGTCAGATATTTTGATAATGGTGAAGGCAGGATACTTATCGATCTGCAGAAGCCGGTTTCAATTGAAAAGATCAATATGTTTCTTTATAGTTCACGGGGAATGGGACCAATGGGTGGTGGTCCCGGCGGACCAGGTGCCGGTGCTCCTGGCCCTCCTGGCGCTATAGTTCCCGGACCCCAGGCAGGTGCTCCCTCCGGACCTCCCAGGAACAGGGGTCAGCAGATATTCTCAGTGTGGGCTTCAGCATCCGGCTCAGATATAACAGGCGATCCTAAAACAAAAGGCTGGCAATATCTTGGAGCTTACAGCCCGGCAGGTGGCGGGAGAGGTTTCGGAGGCTCCGGAACTTCATGGATATTTGATAATAATCTTAAATGCAGATATATAATGTTTATCACAGACGGCGGATGGCACAGCTCAGATTACTTCCGGCATCTGGATATATTCGAAAAAAAGTAAGGCACTTCAAACATCCATGACGCAACCTTTCCTGAGTTTTTAACATCATTTTGATGAAAACATTAGCGAAAGGACAATATTTTTAATATTTTTATACTCTGTACTAAGGTTATATAACCTTGCCTGAGATTAGAAATATAATAAATGGTTGTCTTAAAGGTAACAGGAGGGACCAGGAACTTCTGTACAGGCGTCATGCACCAAGGTTGTATGCTGTATGCTTGCAGTATTCCGGCAATGATGAAGAAGCCAGGGATATATTACAGGAGGGATTCATTAAGATCTTTGAAAATCTGATCCATTATAAATATGAAGGATCCTTTGAAGGCTGGATGAGAAAGATAATAGTGAATACAGCTCTCGAGAAGTACCGTAGCAGGCATAGCTTATACAGGGTGGATGATATCGAACAGATTCCGGAACCTGATGCAGACCCGGATAATGAAGATTATTCAGGCCTCGATGCAGCAGATCTTCTGGGAATAATACGTGAGCTGCCTCCAAAGTACAGAATGGTCTTCAACCTTTTTGCCATTGAAGGATACTCCCATAAAGAGATAGGTCAGATGATAAATATCTCGGAAGGAACTTCCAAATCGAACCTCGCACGTGCAAGGATAATTTTGCAGAGGAGGGTCGGTTCATATACGGGAATTAAGAGAAAGGTGCTGAATGGATGACAAAAAAGCAAATATTGATCTTGTATTCAGGAACGGACTGAAAGATTTTGAGGTCCTTCCCCCGCCTGAGGTTTGGAACAACATCAGACCGGTCGTCAGGAAAACACAGCGTCCTCTGATCATTCTCAGAACGGCAGCCGCTGTTGCTGTACTGTTGTCTCTGACCTTCCTTGCTTACAGGATGAGCAGGCAGATTACAGGAAATACCGGCAATGATCTGGTTACACTTAATGAAAACAGCGAACCGGGAATAACTGCAACTCCTCCGGAACGGATAACCCCACTTCAGAATATTCTCACCCCTTCCGATGCTTCAGGATCAACAAAGGAAACCACTATTAATACATACTTCCCCGATTTATCAGATCAGGTAACAGCTCCGGCACTCAGTGATACCGGTACGGTAATGAATACAGTGAGCCCGACAGTTGCGGGAAGTGTATCGATCTCTGAACGAAATGCTTCATCAATCGGTCTGCTTCAATTACTTGAAAAACCCGGGAAGGAAGTAACAATTGAAATTACCACTCCCCTGTTCTCTCCCGAGATCGTTCCTGAGAAAAAAACTGAGAGATGGACTGTTGCCGCACTCGTATCACCGACATACTATACAAATTTCTACTCGGGCTCAGATGAAATTTCTTCACAGCTTCACTCTGATGAACAACCATTATTCTCTTATTCCGGCGGCGTAGCCTTTTCATATAAGATCAACAAACGGGTAAGTGTCCAGTCAGGCCTCTATTATTCATCCTTCGGACAGGAACTTTCCGGAATTACTTCTTTCGGAGGCTTTCAGCAATATGATTATACAAAAAGCGACCGTAATTTTGAGGTCCTTACAACCAGCGGCCTCGTCTATACAAATAATGCGGATGTATTCCTTATCGACAGCCGGTCGGATAACCGGCTGACAACAAGATATACAAAGGATTTCTTCGATCCAACCAAGGCAAACCTTCAGTTTATAGATAATTCACTCAGACAAAATTTCAGCTACCTCGAACTGCCTGTGATAGTCAGGTATAAACTGATCGACAGAACCCTCGATTTTAACCTTGTGGGCGGATTATCATCAAACCTCCTTGTTAATAATTCCGTATATGCCGATATCGATGGTGGAAAATACCAGGTCGGAAAAACAGAAGGACTTAATATGCTTACCTTCAGCAGCTCACTCGGTATGGGAATGGAGTATAACATCTCCGGTAACCTTTCTCTTAACCTTGAACCTACCTTCAGATATTACCTCAACCCTGTAAGTCAGAGCCAGGGATTGAGATTCCACCCATATTCATTCGGTATCTTCTCCGGAATTTCATACCGGTTCTGATAAAAGATCCCTGTGTTCATAATTTGATATCTCCGGCCATTCACTTATATGCTTATAAGGCGAAAAAATTATACCTTTGCATTTTGTTTTTTAATAACTGGAGATTATGAAAGTTCCCGGAAAGATAACTGTGATCACAGCGACAATACTGGTCACGGCTCTGATTCTCATTTTCTCGGTATTGCACGGATTTAATGTTTTCAGCAACACCCCGCAGGCAGAAGAAAGATCAGATTCATTGTTCTTCAATAAACCATATAAGCTTCCTGATGAGGTTACATTTGCAGGGGAGAAGATGCCGCTTGAGAATTTTGATACCAAGGAAAGCCTTGATCGTGAAATACTTGTAAGCGCATACCGCCATTCCTCGACAATACTTATAATTAAAAGGGCAAACCGATACCTTCCCATAATCGAAAAGATACTTCAGAAGAATGGTATACCCGACGATTTCAAATATCTTGTTGCGGCAGAAAGTGAATACAGTAATATGGTCTCACCTGTCGGGGCGACCGGTTTCTGGCAGATAATGCAGGCTACCGGAAGAGAATACGGTCTGGAGATCAATTCCGTCATAGACGAAAGGTATCATATAGAAAAATCGACGCAGTTTGCATGTGATTATTTCAGGAAATCGTATGAGAAATACGGAAACTGGACTCTGGCAGCTGCATCATACAATGGAGGAAGGGCTGCACTGGATGAACAGATCAGGATACAGCGCCAGAACAATTATTATGACCTTCTGCTTACCGAGGAAACTGCCAGGTATATATTCAGGGCAGTGGCCTATAAGCTTGTAATTACTGATCCCGCAAGATATGGTTTCGATATATCAATTGAGGAACTCTATCCCGGGCTTAAATATTATGAGGTTAAGGTTGATACTGCAGTAACTGATTTCTCAGCATTTGCCGAAAAGTACGGAACGAATTATAAATTGCTTAAATTCCTCAATCCGTGGCTCAGGAAGCCATATCTGACTCCCGGACCGGGGAGAGAATACTTCATTAAGATACCTGCTGAAGGGATGCGAAATCCTGAAAGCAATGAATCAGTCAACTGATCTGTCCCTGTCTGCTGATTAAGATGAGTGAAGAAATAAAAGTACTTGGAGCCAGGGTCCATAATCTGAAGGATATAGATGTTACAATTCCGCGTAACAGGCTTGTTGTTATTACCGGACTCAGCGGGAGCGGTAAATCTTCACTCGCATTTGATACAATATATGCCGAAGGTCAGAGAAGGTATATGGAAACCCTGTCGGCATATGCAAGGCAATTTCTGGGAGGAATGGAAAGACCCGATGTCGATAAGATAACAGGTCTGAGCCCGGTGATCTCGATCGAGCAGAAGAGTACAAACAAGAATCCGAGGTCAACCGTAGGTACCATCACTGAAATATATGACTTTCTCCGGTTGCTTTTCGCCAGAGCTGCTGATGCTTATTCATGGGCTTCTGGTGAAAAGATGGTCAGATATACGGATGATCAGATTATTGACCTTGTTAAAGAGAAATATGACGGGCATAAAGTTTACCTCCTTTCACCTCTCGTAAAAGGAAGGAAAGGTCATTACAGGGAACTTTTTGAACAGCTGAGAAGAAAAGGTTATCTCAGCGTCAGGGTAAATAATGAGATCAGGGAAATCGGTCCGGGTATGAAGCTTGACCGCTATAAGATCCACTACATTGAGCTTGTTATTGATAAATTTACTGTTGGAGATATCGCCGTCAAAAGACTGAGAGATTCTGTCCGGGTGGCTCTCGACCAGGGAGACAATGTAATGATGGTCCTTGACAGTGAGAGCAATGAATCCCGCTACTTCAGCCGTCAGCTTATGTGTCCCGTTACAGGAATATCATATAATGAGCCGGCTCCGCATACTTTCTCTTTTAATTCACCTCAGGGAGCCTGTCCGCATTGCAACGGTCTCGGTGAGGTCTCAAGTATAGATGAGAAAAAACTTATCCCCGACCGGGAGCTGAGTATAAGAAAAGGAGGGATAGAACCGCTGGGGAAATACCGGAATGTATGGATCTTCTGGCAGATCGAATCAATCGCCGAGAAGAACGGATTTACACTTGATACTCCGATAAAGGATATTCCCGAAGAAGCCCTGAATAAGATTCTGTACGGGTCCGATGAAGTACTGAGGTTATCAAATACACCTCTGGGGATGACTTCAAACTATCTTCTTACATTCGAAGGGGTTGTAAATTTCATCGGAAACCTCGAATCAGCGGATGCCAGGAAGAACGGATCAAAGATGAAGGACCAGTATATTCAGTATGACATTTGTCCGGAATGTAATGGCATGCGGTTAAAGAAAGAAGCGCTGTTCTTCAGGCTGGCAGATAAGAATATAGGGGAGATCTCCGCGATGGATATAAGGGAGCTTGCGGAATTCCTGAATCACATGGAGGATAAAATGTCGCAGCGGCAGCGCCAGATAGCTGCCGAGATACTGAAGGAAATCCGGTCGAGGGTCGGCTTCCTTATGGATGTGGGCCTGGATTATCTCTCACTCAATCGCGGTGCCAGGACACTTTCGGGAGGCGAAAGCCAGAGGATAAGACTTGCTACACAGGTTGGCTCAAAGCTCGTAAACGTACTTTATATTCTCGATGAGCCCAGTATAGGTCTACATCAGCGTGATAACAGGCGCCTGATAAGCTCACTCAGACAGCTCAGGGATGCCGGGAATTCAGTTATTGTTGTCGAGCACGACAAGGAAACGATCCTTTCGGCCGACCATATTATAGATATGGGGCCCGGGGCAGGTGTTCACGGCGGCCTGGTCGTGGCTGAAGGTAATCCTGAAGAGATCAAAAAATTCAATTCACTCACATCAAGGTACCTGTGCAACAAGGAGAAGCTGAATATTCCCAAATCACGGAGGGCAGGAAACGGAAAATTCCTGGTACTGAGGGGAGCAAGCGGACATAATCTCAATAATGTGGATCTTACAATTCCGCTCGGAACACTTATTTGTGTAACCGGCGTTTCGGGAAGCGGGAAGTCATCTCTTATCAACCAGACTCTTCATCCGGCGCTGGCAAGACGCTTTCATCATTCAGGCAAGCCAGCCCTGCCTTACAGGGAAATTGAGGGACTCGAATACCTTGATAAAGTGATTGAAGTAGACCAGTCACCGATCGGACGGACACCAAGATCCAATCCTGTTACTTATACAGGAGTATTTACGGATATCAGGAAGTTATTTGAACAGACAACTGAAGCTAAGATCCGGGGATATACAGCAGGAAGATTTTCATTCAATGTCAGCGGGGGAAGATGCGAAAGCTGTGAGGGAGCAGGGGTAAAGACAATTGAGATGAACTTCCTTCCCGATGTGTATGTGCATTGTACCGACTGCAACGGGAAACGTTACAACCGGGAAACCCTGGAGGTTAAATATAAAGGTAAGTCAATCGGAGATGTACTTGATATGACTGTTAACATGGCTGTTGACTTCTTTACTAATATTCCTTCAATACATCATAAGATCAAAACTCTTCAGGATGTCGGTCTTGGTTATATAAGGCTCGGTCAGCAGTCAACAACCCTCTCGGGCGGAGAAGCCCAGAGAGTGAAGCTGTCCACAGAGCTTTCAAGGAAGGATACGGGGAAAACACTCTATATCCTCGATGAACCGACTACCGGCCTTCATTTTGAAGATGTCAGGGTACTTCTCGATGTTCTCAACAAACTTGTCGACCGGGGAAATACAGTAATTATAATCGAACATAATCTTGATGTGATAAAAATGGCCGATTATATTATCGACCTTGGCCCCGAAGGAGGCAGGGAAGGAGGGAACATTGTCTTTTCCGGAACTCCCGAAGAGCTTATACGGTGCGCCGACAGTTATACAGGGATATACCTTAAACCTGAACTTATACAATAATAAATAATTATATTTGAATCCCTTAAAGATTTACAAATGGGCAAGAATGATAAACCGGCAGATCTGATCAAGGATGCTTTTACTGAAAAGACATGGCATGAAATACATACAACCGATTCCTGGAGGGTTTTTAAGATAATCTCCGAACTCGTTGAAGGATTTGAAAAGCTTGCCCGTATAGGCCCCTGCGTTTCAATTTTCGGATCGGCACGTACTCATTACAACGATAAATATTACAGGCTGGCGGAAGAAATTGCATTTAAGCTTACAGAGAATGGATACGGGGTTATCACAGGAGGCGGACCGGGTATAATGGAAGCTGCAAATAAAGGTGCAAAAAGGGGTAATGGCAAATCAGTCGGAATAAATATCGATCTCCCGTTCGAACAGAAACCCAATCCATATATCGATTCCGATAAACTGATCACATTCGACCATTTCTTTGTCAGAAAGGTTATGTTCATGAAGTATGCCCAGGGTTTTATTGTTTTACCCGGAGGCTTCGGCACATTCGATGAGCTCTTCGAGGCAATAACACTCATCCAGACAAGGAAAATCGGAAAATTCCCCATCATCCTTGTCGGTGCTAATTTCTGGAAGGGACTTATGGAATGGATTAAGGAAGTAATGCTTGAGGAGGAAAAGAATATTTCCCCTGTGGATCTTGATCTCTTCAAAATTGTCGATACGGCTGACGAGGCAGTCGATAGTATTAAAGAATTCTACTCACGCTATCTTCTCAGCCCGAATTTCTGATATACCTGTCTATCTCACGGTCAGTATCCCTGCGTTTTATTGTTTCACGCTTGTCATACTCCTTTTTGCCCCTGGCAAGAGCAATTTCAGCTTTCGCCAGTCCTCTCTCATTCAGGAATACCTTTATTACGATTATTGTCAGCCCGGTCTCTTTTACCTTTCTGCCTATCTTATTAAGCTCTTTCCTCGTAAGAAGAAGCTTCCTTTCCCTCAATGGATCATGATTATTAAGGTTGCCCCAGTAATATTCCGCGATATGCATACCCTTTATGAACAATTCATTATCCCTGAAAATGCAATAAGAATCTGCCAGAGCGGCCTTCCCGAGCCTGATCGATTTGATCTCCGTCCCGGTAAGTTTTATCCCGGCAACGAATTTCTCCAGAAACTCGTAATCGTGGGAAGCCTTCTTGTTTCTGATTACAATATCGCCTGAGCCTCTTCTCATTTTTTGATATGGTGCGAGGATCAAAATTAGTGTTTTTTTGATAACTTGGTTGAAACTAAAAAACTGTAGATACAATGCATGCACCAGGTAAGCCGGAATATGACATCCTTGTTATAACAGGACCTACCGCTTCAGGGAAGACTGCTCTTGCTGCTGCAGTTGCCGGCCGGCTTGGGGGTGAAATAATAAGCGCTGATTCACGACAGGTATACAGATCAATGGACATAGGCACTGGAAAGGACTATGATGATTATGTAGTGGAAGGAAGAAGAATTCCCTGTCATCTTATAGATATTGCCGATCCCGGATATAAATATAATGTATTTGAGTACCAGCGTGATTTCCTGAAGGTCTATAATGATCTTAAAAAAAGAAATATCTTTCCTGTCCTTTGCGGCGGTTCAGGTATGTATATCGACAGTATTGTATCGGGATACAGGATGTATGAGGTACCTCCGGATCCTGAGCTAAGGGCGCGGCTCGAAAAGAAGACAATGGCTGAGCTGGCTGATATCCTTTCCACATACAAAAAGCTGCATAACAAGACAGATACAGACACCAAAAAGCGGGTGATAAGAGCTATAGAGATTGAAGAGTATAACCGGTCGGGTAACAGCGGGCAGACTTTATTGCCGGAACTTAAATACCTTATTGCAGGTGTGAGGCTGGAAAGAGATGTCAGGCGAATGCGGATAAGTGAAAGGCTGGGAAAAAGATTTGATTCGGGGATGATTGATGAAGTAAAACATTTGATAGACAGTGGTGTAAGTGAAGGGAACCTTATCTGGTACGGGCTGGAGTATAAGTATATCACTCTTTACCTGAAAGGGAAGATGGATTATAATACTATGTTCAGGGAACTTGAGATCGCCATACACAGGTTTGCCAAGAGGCAGATGACCTGGTTCAGGGGTATGGAACGTAAGGGCATACCCATTCACTGGATAGACGGGGAAATGCCAATGGATGAAAAGGTCAGGCTTGTCATGAAGCTCCTCGAAGTATGACTATCTCTGATTCAGATAAGTTTCCAGCCACCCGAAAAACTCATTCTGCCAGATTAATGCATTCTGGGGTTTTACAACCCAGTGTCCTTCATCTTCAAAAAAAAGCAGTTTTGTAGGGACATTATGAAGCCGTGCAGCCGTAAAAGCTTCCAGACTCTGGGTATAAGGGATCCTGAAATCGAGCGCGCCGGTTATTATAAGTATCGGCGTATCCCAGTTGTCTGCCATAAGATGGGGAGAGAATCCATAGCTCTTAGGCATATCCCAGTACGGACCCTCAATATCCTTGTCCGGGTACCAGAGTTCCTCCGTCGATCCGTAAAAGCTTGTAAGGTTAAATACTCCGCAATGGGCTATGAATGCTTTAAATAATCCCCCGTGCATTCCTGCAAGGAAGAACACGGATGATCCGCCATAACTTGCACCTACGGCGGCGAGGCGCTGTTCATCAACAAAAGGTTCTTTTGCCATGGCATTGGTGGCATCGAGATAATCCTGTATGTTCTTCCCTCCGTAATCGCCGGAGATCTGTTCTTTCCAGGCCTGTCCGAAACCCGAACTGCCTCTTCTGTTCGGAGCAATAACAATATACCCTTTTGCAGCCATGAGCTGGTAATTCCAACGGTATGACCAGCTCTGTCCCAGCGGACCCTGCGGCCCGCCCTTACAGAATAGAAGCGCAGGATATTTTTTTGCAGGATCAAAATCGGGAGGATAAATTATCCACATCTGCATATCCTTGTTGTCCTTTGTCTTTATATACCTCTCTTCGGTCTTGCCCATCTTTACCGACTCATAGATAGCCTTGTTAATAAAGCTTATCTGCTTTATACTTCCGGTCGAAGGATCAATTGCTGCCAGCTCGGAAGCCATCGACATTGACTGTATGCCGGAAATAAGAACTCCCGATTTAAGCTTTATGGGTCCGAGGTCGTGCATACCCTCACTGACTTTCGTAACTCCGCTCCCGGAAAGATCAGTCCTGAAGACCTGGGCAGTTCCCAGATGAGCACAGGTAAAATAAATTGTTGAATTATCAGCCCATGAAATATTTTCCGCATCAAAGTCCCATCCGCGTGTTACCCACGTGTTTTTCCTCTCTTTTATATCATAAACGAACAGGCGGTCGAGGTCTGATTCATAGCCTTCACGCTCCATGCTTTGGTAGGCTATTTTAGAACCATCCGGAGAAAACACAGGATATTTGTCGAAACCATGATTCCTTTCAGTTATGTTTACTTCTTTTCCCGATGACAGGTCATAAAGGAATATATCGGTATTTGTGCTCCTCGCATCCTCCATTCCCCTCATCCTCTTTGTTGTATAAGCAATGAATTTCCCGTCGGGGCTCCAGGCTATTTCGTTCTCATCAAAATACGGAGCTGTCGGGGATTCATATTTCTGTCCTTCCATAATATCCTTTTCACCTGATAACTTCGTGCCGTCGAAGGATGCAACAAATATATGACTGTATGAAAAATCGCTCCAGTAATTCCAGTGCCGGTACAACAGGTCATCAATTATCCTGACTTTTGCTTTGGGGAGGTTATACTTTTCGTTTGCTGTCTGGTCGAGCTTGACTCTCCTTGTAAAAAGGATTTTATCTCCTGCAGGGGATATACTATAGCTTTCAAAGTTTTCGATACCCGCAACTTCTTGTTTTTCCGATCCATCAGCCTTCATTGTCATAAGTTTTCCGGAGCTGACATAAGCCACAGACTGACCGTTGCTGACCCACTGTGGTGAGCTTCCTCCTCCTGTGGTAAGCTGAACCGGATCGCCTCCGGCCGACGGGATCCTGAAGATATTTGTTCTTCTTGCTTCAGTTTCAGCATTTATCTCTGTTACGGTGTAAACGACCGATGAACCATCGGGAGAAAGGTCGAATGATCCCAGCCTCCCGAATTTCCAGAGGATTTCTGGTGTCATTACTCCTCCCGCCTTTTCCTGTGATGTAAGTTCATTGCTGAACTGAGGCGCCGATGTGTCATTTACGGCAGCTTTCTTTCTGCAGGATACTGAGCAAAGTAATACCACAAGAATTACCGGCAAGAGATATCTTTTCATGGGATATATTTTTATGAATTATTGATTTTTCAGGGCTTCTGCAACTTTGTTTTTCAGTTCGTCATATAATTCCGGATTATCTTTCAGTATCTGTTTAACGGCATCTCTGCCCTGACCGATCTTGGTCTCGTTATAGCTGAACCATGATCCGCTTTTCTTGATTATATTAAAATCAGTACCGAGATCGACTATCTCTCCGAGCTGGGAAATACCTTCTCCGTACAATATATCGAAATCGGCTTTTTTGAACGGTGGGGCAAGCTTGTTCTTTACGATCTTGACCCTTGTACGGTTACCGATGATCTCTTCACCTTCCTTCAGCTGGTTTGTCCTACGGATGTCAAGCCTTACCGAGGCATAAAATTTCAGGGCGTTTCCTCCTGTTGTTGTTTCCGGGTTCCCGAACATGATCCCGATCTTCTCCCTGAGCTGGTTAATAAAAACGCATGATGTATTTGTTTTACTGATATTTGCAGTCAGTTTCCTGAGGGCCTGTGACATAAGCCTGGCCTGGAGCCCCATTTTTGAATCGCCCATCTCGCCTTCAATCTCAGCTTTTGGTGTCAGTGCTGCGACAGAGTCGATAACAATTATATCGAGAGCTCCGGACCGGATCAGGTTATCGGTTATCTCGAGAGCCTGTTCTCCGTTATCAGGTTGTGAAATAAGAAGATTTTCAACATCAACGCCAAGTTTCGCCGCATAGTTCCTGTCGAATGTATGCTCTGCATCTATAATTGCAGCGATTCCACCGTTCTTTTGCGCTTCAGCGATAGCATGTATTGCAAGGGTCGTTTTCCCCGAAGCTTCAGGACCATAGATCTCAATAACACGTCCCCGCGGCAATCCCCCAATTCCCAGGGCAGCATCGAGACCTATCGAACCGGTCGAAATAACCTGGACATCCTCTATAGCACGGTCGCCCAGCTTCATTATAGTTCCTTTACCATAATCCTTTTCAATCTTACCGATTGTTATTTCAAGGGCTTTCAGCTTTTCCTTGTCGATCTCTTTCTTTTCTTTACTCATATTGATTTTTATATTATTTATACAATTCGAAAATCTGGTCAGAGTGTGCTTTTGTATTTACTTTTTTAATTATTTGCTCAATAGTACCTTTTTCATCTATTACAAAGGTAGTCCTTGCTATACCTAAAAATGTCCTCCCATAAAGGCTCTTTTGTGTCCATACTCTGTAGTCCTCCAGTATCTTTCTGCCGGTATCGGCAATTATCGGGAAGGGGAGCGAATATTTATCTGAGAATTTCTTATGTGATTTTTCAGTGTCGCCGCTTACCCCGACGACAGCAAAGCCTTTTTCAAGAAACATCTTATAGTTATCCCTCAGATCGCATGCTTCTGCAGTACATCCCGGGGTATCATCCTTGGGGTAGAAATACAGGACAAGCTTTTTCCCTGCGAAATCTCCCGACCTTACCATATTTCCGTTCTGGTCAATACCTTCGAATGAAGGTGCTTTCATACCCTCTTTTAGTGGTTCCATCGTTTAAGTGATTTTGTTATTATGTGTAAATTTACAAAGATTATTGTAACAAAACAGTGCCTAGAGTGCCTAAATTGCCTAGAGTGCCTAAAGTTCTGAAAGCAAGGATCATTCGGAATGAAGAGAAAACAAATAATTATGGATAGTGGTTTTTTTGAGATTATTTTTTGACCATGAAAATTTGATGATCTCGAAAATACATCATTTTTATTTATTCATCGATTTTTGTTTTGCAGTGGGAAAGACTTAGTCATTTCGTGTAAGGAATTCCGGACTGGTTGAAGCCAAAGGCAATTGACTGAAGCCAATGGTTGAAGGTTAGACAACTGAATCTTTATAAAATCGAGAAGTAAGGTTACAACAGTTAACACCAGGAGCAGCTATGTTATCTGTCTAAAAAAGGGCAGCGCCACTTGATTAAGGAATTTGAAGGATATGTTAGGTCTACTTGGTTACGACCTCTGCCAACCCTGAAAGGGTAATATGTGAATAACCCCCGGTGCCAACCGGGGGTAGGAAGTTAACCATTACTATCCAGCTCTGAAGAGCCTGCCCCGCTTTGCGGGGAGCTGAATATGAGTTTTAAGGAAAATACTTTTCATCAAACTTTATTCCGGATTCCATAAGCAGAAGCCTGTATTCATCTTCAAAAGATTTTTTGCTATGGTGTTCCTGTTGTTTCTTAACATACTCAATTAGATTTCCCAGATCCATATAGGAGCATGTAAATGATCCATATCCTTCTGCCCATCCTTTGAATGACGGAAAGTGTCCACTATTCTTCATCCACATTGAAGTTGAGGCTTTTATTTCTCTCATAAAATCCGCAAGAGCAATTGATGGATGTAAGTCAGTTAAAATATGTATATGGTTTTCTACACCATTGATACGATACAGGTGACTGTCCTTATTTTTTATAATCCCTGTAACATAGGCATAGAGCTGACTAACATGTTCCTGCTTAATAGTTGGCTGGCTACCATGCGTTCTGAACACAAGGTGATAGAGTAATTGACGATAGCTTGACATTTTAAAATTCTTTGGTTAATAATGAATGCAACGAGAAAGATCTAAGTTACAAAATGGAGCATAATTTTACAATTTTATTCAGCTCCTTCAGAGCTGTTATCATATAGTTAGC
>JAKQPD010000011.1 GCA_029564935.1 Bacteroidota bacterium | reverse complement strand
AAAAGTCCGTGAACATAACCTGAAAGCAGGAATACCTGTAAATAAAGAACTCTGGGATCAGATAACTAATTTATAAGTCTGTTTTTCATTATGGAGTTTACATTGTATCCCGGAGTTTTCACAGAGTCTCCTCATCTCCCCATCTCCCCATCTCCTCGTCCGCCCTTCGCCCTGAGTTATATCTCCTCCGGAACCTCATTCCATTGAATACCATGTTCTTCAGCAAAGCCTATAACCTCCTGCTTCACAGGGTCAATAATTTCCGGATAACTGATCCCAAAGCGGAACCTGATCTTTTTGGAATCTTTTAGAAGGAATTTGATGCTTAACGGATAAAGTTCAATTTTTTCTATTTTATCTGAAGGTATTTCTTTTACAGGCAGTACTGAATGTTCTTTGAACGAGATAGTGCTTTGTGTCACCTGGAAATATTTTTTTGTTTTACCCAGCCCGGCCATTATCTGATAGATACCGAATAAAAGAAGGAAAACGGCTGCCACAAGGAGAGAAGCTATTGATGTGTCCGGATGACGACCGGAAATTAAAAAATAGATTGAAGCTATAATGCAGAATATTCCGAAAATGATCTGTAAAAGCTTTACAAACTTTGTTTTACTGTCCGGATCAAGGTCGATTTTTTTCCCTTCCATTAATAAGTCACTTTTAGTCCGTTAAAATGATGTTGAACATTCAATCATCTGTAGGTTATCATTATTGATGGCAGCCACCAGGATGTTTTTTCCCCTGATCCTGAGGTAAAGGATTTTCCTTGCATCACCGTCGATCTTTAATCCGCTCTGATAGGGCATCAACGCTTTGAAGCCACCTTTTCCGTCACCCTGTAAATACAATCCGTAACTTGCATCGTAACGGCCCATTGAAGGCCTGATAGTATAATCGTTCCCGACAAGGATGAGATCCATTTTGCCATTTCCCGTCAGATCTTTTACAAGGATATCGCGGACAGGAGAGAACTGAGCTTCAACAGGAAGTATCACAATTTTAAATGTACCGTCGCCATTGTTAAGGAAAACAGAACTTTCAGACATTACTGCATCTTTCATTATGGAGCGTTTCAGTATACTCCGGTCAAACATGTCTTTTACAGTCTTCCCTCCGAAGTCATAATAGTTTGGAAATTTCTTAGCCAGATCAGGGATCTGCAGGACCAGTTCGTCAAGTGATGCAAGCGGATAGCTGATCCCTTCCTGGTATGAACAAATTACCTGATCAAGAATGCCGTTGTTGTCAAAATCATTTATATACATTTCGACCGGTTCTTCAGGCGATGGTTTCAGCAGGGAATTGAGGCCCAGATTGCCACCGATCAGGTCCTGATCCCCGTCTCCGTCAATGTCGGCTGAATGTATACAGTTCCACCATCCTGATGTAGACAGAAGTCCGGATTGTTTGGTCACATCAGTGAACTTCCCGTTGTCGTTACGGCAAATATAGATCCTCATCCATTCTCCTGCCATAACAAGATCAAAGTCACCGTCGTTGTCATAGTCAATCCAGCATGCATCCGTAACCATTCCAATCTTTTTGAGCCGATTCATCCGCTCATCGGTAACATCTTTAAAATGACCGCGTCCGGTGTTCTCCAGTAATAATTGATCCGGGGATAATCCGTATGCACCGGGAATGGACCTGGATCCTACAAACAGGTCGATGTCTCCGTCCCCGTCAAAATCACAGGGACTTACGCATGAACCGTTATTCGCGGTAAAAGGTAATGTGCCCTTTACTGATTCATTGAAGAATCCGGTTCCATTATTTATAAGAAGGCAGTCTTCCAGCAATGTGTTTCCCAGTGTTACATCATTCCCACCCCTTACAATATAAATGTCATTATCATTATCCCCGTCTGCATCAAAAATTGCTGCATCCACATCTTCATACTTTAT
>JAKQPD010000405.1 GCA_029564935.1 Bacteroidota bacterium | reverse complement strand
TCACACTGGCAGGTTTTGAAACAGATACATACAGGTGGATGACCAATGATTGATAAAAAGATCGTCAGGTTCTTTAAGAAGCATCATGTTCTCACCATAGCAACCAGCTATGAAAATATGCCATGGTGTGCCAGTTGTTTTTATGTTTATCTTGAAGATGAAAATGCTCTTGTATTCACAAGCGATATCAAAACCCGTCACGGTCAGGAATTTCTCAGAAATCCACATGTTTCAGGAGCCGTTGCGCTTGAAACAAAAATCATCGGCAAAATCCGGGGTATTCAGTTTTCCGGGATTGTGTCAGAGCCTTCCGGGGAGCTCCTGGAAAGAGTAAAATCAGCTTACCTGAAGAGATTTCCCATTGCTATGTTAATGGAAACGAGGCTCTGGATAGTGAACCTGACCTTTATTAAATATACCGATAACAGGCTGGGTTTCGGGAAGAAACTGATCTGGAAAATGGAGGATATCTGAAAAATGAGTAAGCCAGCCGCAAAAACCCCTGAATAATACCTGCCTGAGGGCTGATGTAAAAATCATAAAGTGATGTTTTACAATAATTTGACTTTGCGTACTTTGCGAATTCTTAGCGTACTTTGCGGTTAGAGAGGATTATTGGTATGGTCTCAGGGAATCATTTTCCCAACTGTTGTTTTACGATTTTAGCGATATATTTCCCGAGAATATCAAACTCAATATTCACAACCGTTCCTTTCCTGATCTGGTGGAAATTTGTAACTTCATATGTAAAGGGAATTATAGCCACCTGGAATGATTTTGGCTGTGAGTTGACCACGGTCAGACTTACACCATTGACCGAAACTGAGCCCTTTTCTACAGTAATATAATCATCCTGAAGCGGTTCGTATTCAAATGTATAGTACCAGCTTCCTCCTGCTTCCTTAACATCGGTGCACACTGCAGTCTGGTCAACATGGCCCTGTACCATATGCCCATCCAACCTGCCATCCAGCTTTGCACTTCGTTCCAGGTTAACCTTATCGCCGACCTTCAGGAGGCCGAGATTTGATTTCTCCAGGGTTTCCCTGATGGCCGTAACGGTGTAAGTATCTTCTTCCTTTCTGACCACAGTAAGACAGACACCGTTGTGCGAAATGCTCTGATCGATTTTCAGCTCACTGGTGAACGGACATCTCATTGTGATGTGAAGGTTATCCTTATCCTTTTCGATCTTAACGACCGGAGCGGCTACTTCAACTATTCCTGAAAACATATGCTGCAAGATTTATTTTTGCAAATTTAGAAAATAAAACTACCTCTTCCTCCTGACCTTCTTCTTCTCAACCGGAAAACCATCCCTCTTCCATGCAACTATTCCGCCATCAAGGTTATAGAGCTTTTTAAATCCCTTTTCTTGAAAGAACTCAGCGACTCTTTTACTGCGGTAGTCAATTGAACAATAAAAGAACAGTGCAAATTTTTTATCAATTGTATCTGCGGAAATTTCGAGATTTCCTGATGACGGGATATTTACAGCATCTTTGATCCTGTTGCCCCTGTATTCAAAAAATTCCCTGACATCGATCAATATGGCACTGTCAGCGCGGAGATACCTGAGGTGAAAATCATAAGGTTCAAGTGACAGGTATCTGGAGGAATCAGGTATCTGGGCTTGGATCAAAGCGCTGCCGGAAACCAGCAAGGAGACAAAGATGGCTAATAATCTCATCAGGTAATCACTAATTTGAAGCTTACAAAAATATAAATATTTAATATCTGTTCCACAAACATGTCGCCTCTACGAGGCTCATAAATGTGCAAATGGCCTGCGCTCTGCGCTCTGCGCTCTGCGCCATTTCCCTTTGTCTCCCCGTCTCCTCATCTCCCCCTCTCCCTCTCTCCCTCTCTCCCTCTCCCCTCATCTCCTTTTCTCTCTTCCCTTCTCCATTTCTCCCAATCCCCCCATCTCCCCCTCCTTCTTCCCCGCCTTTCATCCTTCTTTAACTTTTATTATCTTTGTCCGTTTTTTAAATAACTTAAACGTCAGTTCAATGGGGAAGCGATTTCCTGAATATAAGGCTCTTGACCTTGCTCAGGTAAATAAAGATGTACTCAGGATATGGGACAAAAATGATGCGTTCCACAAGAGTATCCGTCAGCTTGATGGTAAAGGCGAATTTATATTTTATGAAGGTCCGCCTTCTGCAAACGGTATGCCTGGCATCCATCATGTAATGGCAAGGACAATTAAAGATGCGATTTGCCGCTATAAAACCCAGTGTGGTTATGAAGTAAAACGTAAAGCAGGGTGGGATACTCATGGATTGCCTATTGAGCTTGGAGTTGAAAAAGCACTTGGCATTACAAAAGAGGATATCGGAACGGAAAAGATCTCCATTGAGGAATTCAATAAAGCCTGCCGGATCGATGTGATGAGATATACCGATCAGTGGGAAGAACTTACGCGAAAGATGGGATACTGGGTCAATATGGACAATCCGTATATAACCTATGATAACCGTTATATCGAGACTTTATGGTGGCTTCTGAAACAACTGTATTCAAAGAATCTGCTTTACAAGGATTATACTATCCAGCCATTTTCACCGGCAGCAGGAACAGGACTGAGCTCGCATGAACTTAATCTGCCTAACTGCTACCGCGATGTAAAGGATACAACATGTATTGCACTCTTCAGACTTGTCAGGGATCAGAAATCTGAGTTCCTTTATGAAAAGACAGATACTGATGATGTCCATATTATGGCCTGGACAACCACTCCCTGGACACTTCCTTCAAATACGGCTCTGGCTGTGGGGAAAGAAATAATATATATAAAGGTACGCACCTTTAATCCGTATTCATGTGAACCTGTTACTGTAATTATTGCAAAAGAACTACTTAATTCAATGTTCCCTGAGGCAAATGCCGGTCTTGAAATTTCAGATTATAAGCCGGGGGATAAGAAAATCCCATATAAAGTGCTGGATGAATTTCCCGGAGGAAAGCTTGAAGGTATAAGTTATGAGCAGCTTATTGACTGGGTTAAGCCTGATAAGGGAGCATTCAGAGTTCTTACGGGTGATTTTGTGACTACTGTGGATGGTACAGGTATTGTTCATATTGCACCGACATTCGGCGCCGATGACTACAAAGCAGGCAAGGAGAATGGTGTTCCCGGAATGATGTTGAAACTGAAAGACGGTACTTATACTCCTATGGTTGACAGGAAAGGGTATATGGTACCAATAGCCGATCTGGATGAGAATTTTGTAAAGGAAAGAGTTAATTTAAATACTTATTCAGGCTTTGCGGGTCGTCCGGTTAAGAATGAATATGATGAAAGCATTCCCAGGGATGCTGATACCCTTGATGTTGATATAGCAGTGATGCTTAAGCAGAACGGGAAAGTGTTCAGAATAGAAAAGATGGTGCACAGTTATCCTCATTGCTGGAGGACAGACAAACCGGTGCTTTACTATCCGCTCAATGCATGGTTTATCCGTACAACTGCCCTTCGTGACAGGCTGATTGAACTTAATAACACAATTAACTGGAAACCCCAGTCAACCGGTACAGGTCGTTTTGGCAAGTGGCTGGAGAACCTTGTCGACTGGAACCTTTCACGTTCGCGTTTCTGGGGTACACCACTGCCGATATGGATCACTGACGACAGGAAAGAATCCATCTGCATAGGTTCTGTAAGTGAGCTTAAGACAGAAATTGAGAAATCAGTTAATGCCGGATTCATGAACAAGAATCCTCTGGCTGAATATGTTGAGGGTGATAACTCTAAGGAAAATTATGAGAAGTTCGATCTTCACAGACCTTTTGTCGATGAAATAATACTTGTCAGTAAATCCGGTAAGAGAATGCACCGTGAGCCCGACCTTATAGATGTGTGGTTCGACTCTGGAGCAATGCCTTATGCCCAGGCTCATTATCCGTTTGAGAACAAGGAGAATTTCAGTGATATGTTCCCGGCCGATTTTGTTGCCGAAGGTGTTGACCAGACAAGGGGATGGTTCTTTACACTTCATACAATAGCATGTATGACATCCGATTCGGTAGCATTTAAGAATATTATTTCAAACGGGCTTGTGCTTGATAAGAATGGCAACAAGATGTCGAAGCGCCTCGGTAATGCAGCCGATCCGTTTAAGATAATTGAAGATTATGGTTCTGATCCATTACGCTGGTATATGCTTACAAACTCCCAGCCCTGGGATAACCTTAAATTCGATGTTGAAGGTGTTGAAGAAGTGAAGCGCAAATTTTTCGGGACTCTTTATAATACTTATTCGTTTTTTGCCCTGTATGCCAATGTAGATAATTTCAGGTTTGCAGAAAGGGATATCCTTGTTAACGACAGGCCTGAAATTGACAGGTGGATCATGTCGTTGCTCAATTCGCTTGTAAGGGAAGTTGGGAAGTGTTATGAAGATTATGATCTTACAAGGGCAGGAAGAGCTATCCAGGATTTCGTGATAGATAACCTCAGTAACTGGTATGTCCGTCAGAGCAGGAAGCGTTACTGGGGAGGGGATTATGACCATGACAAGATAGCGGCCTACCAGACATTATATGCATGTCTCGAGACAGTTAGCAGACTTGCTGCTCCAATCGCTCCATTCTTCATGGATCAGCTATTCCGCGACCTCAATATGACTACCGGCAGGCATCATGAGGAATCTGTTCATCTGGCAGTATTCCCGAAACATGATGAATCCCTTATTGACAAGGATCTTGAGGAGAGAATGGATATAGCTCAGAAGATATCTTCAATGGTACACGGTCTGAGAAGAAAAGTGAGTATTAAAGTTCGTCAGCCCCTCGCAAAAATAATGATCCCGCTCCCCGACAGGTATTTTAAAGAGAAGTTTGAAGCCGTAAGGGATCTTGTACTTACCGAAATCAATGTCAAGGAAGTTGAATATATTGAAGATACAGCAGCTATTCTGGTAAAAAGGATAAAGCCGAACTTCAAAACACTTGGTCCGAGGTTCGGGAAGCTTATGAAAGAAATAAGTAATGCAATTTCAGGACTTTCGCAGAAAGATATTGCTGACTTTGAATCTTCCGGATCCTGTTCATTGAATATAAACGGCCAGCATGTTGACCTCACCCTTACTGATGTTGAGATCATTTCTGAAGATATCCCGGGCTGGCAGGTTGCAAATGATGGCAGACTTACAGTTGCACTTGATGTGACAGTGACGGATGAGCTTCGTTATGAAGGAATTGCCCGGGAATTCATTAACCGCATTCAGAATATCCGAAAGGAGAGCGGCTTCAATGTGACTGATAAGATAGTGGTGAAGATTGAGGATCTCGATTTTGTGCGGGAAGCCGTCAGAAGGCATTCAGGTTATATCGGTTCACAGACACTTGCAAGGGAGGTTGTTTTGGAAAAGGAACTGTCGGGACGGAAAGTCAGGGAAGTGGAGATTGATGAGGTGGTAGTGAAGGTTGTTATCGACAAGGACTAATGTTCCGATAAGTTGTGGTACGTGGAACGGATTGCTTCGTCGCTTCGCTCCTCGCAATGACTGTGCCTGTCCGATTAATTGTAGTTTACGGAACGGATTGCTTCGTCATCCCACCCCCAGGCTCCTGGTCGTCAACCTAACGGAGTTTTGTGGAAAACTTTCCCCTCCTTTTTTTAAGGAGGGGTGGACAGACCACAAGATCACCTAATGTGTAGGAATATAGATTTTCTGGCCGGGGTGGTTTATTTTATTCAGAGACATAAATTCCCGTTTGCTAATTCCGTTTTAACCACCCCGGCCGGGAAAATGACCATTGTAAACGCTTCAAAATTAGAAATCCCAACCACCCCTCCTTTGAAAGGAGGGGAAAGTTATTTAGTTACAATCCAGATAATTACAATAATTTTCGTTATAATCGTATTTCTTAGCTTGACGGCTATGCCTCCAGGCGGGACAAAGAAGCAATCCTTCACGTAAACTCCAATTAATTGGACCAGTCCCTTTCCGGAAATTTGTATTTTACTTTTCGTTACATTTGTGTACTATTAAGCAACAATGAAACGAATCCTCGTCACCGGAGGTGCCGGATTTATCGGATCCCACCTTTGTGAAAAGCTCCTCAGCATGGGGAATGAGGTCATCTGCCTCGATAATTACTTCACGGGGTCGAAGAAGAATATTATGCATCTTCTCGATAACCATTGCTTTGAAGTGATCAGACATGATATAACAATGCCGGTCTATATCGAGGTTGATGAGATATATAATCTTGCCTGTCCCGCATCACCTGTTCACTATCAATATAACGGCATAAAAACTATTAAAACATCCGTGATGGGGGCCATAAATACTCTCGGGCTGGCAAAGAGGACTAAATCAAAGGTGATGCAGGCATCGACGAGCGAGATATATGGCGATCCGGCGGTTCATCCGCAACCTGAAAGCTACTGGGGAAATGTAAATACTCTTGGTCCGAGAGCATGCTATGATGAGGGGAAACGTTGTGCAGAGACGCTTTTTATGAATTACTACATGCAGCACAGACTGAAGATCAAAATAGCCAGGATATTCAATACATATGGCCCGAGAATGAGCACAAATGACGGCAGGGTGATCTCAAATTTCATCGTTCAGGCATTGAAAGGAGAGGATATTTCCATTTTCGGCGATGGCACCCATACCCGAAGCTTCCAGTATGTCGATGATCTTATAAACGGGTTGATAAGAATGATGGATACTCCCGATAATTTTACCGGACCGGTTAATCTGGGTAATCCGGTTGAGTTTTCAGTAAAGGATCTGGCAGAAAAGATAATAAAGATGACAGGATCAAAATCAAAGATCAGGCACCTGCCTCTTCCCGAGGATGATCCTAAGCAAAGGAAACCGGATATTACTCTTGCCATAAGGGAACTGGAATGGAAACCTGTTGTCGGACTTGAGGAAGGACTTGAAAAAACGATAGGATATTTCAGGAATATATTAAAGTAATAATTAAGTCTTTCTAAGTCAAAATTGTTCATAATTTTCTGACTTCCTTTGTGACCCTTTATGATAACCTTTGTGACTCTTCGTGGTAAAAAAAATTTAACCGCAAAGAGCACTAAGGTCCCGATAGCTATCGGGATCACAAAGGACACAAAGTTTATGAAAGACTAAACTAAAGATTCATTCTCAGAGCTTTCTTTACTAATCATTTGCAAATTAAGTCTGCATACCGTTTAAATTAATTTTTTTCACATGAAGATCATCTGGAAGTATTTAAAACCATTCAAAGGACTACTGTTTCTGGCGATGGGTTTAGCTGCCATTGCCCAGATCCTGGAACTTATTGATTCGATCATCTTCGGAAAGATCATTGACAATTTTGCAGTGAACAGGGGTGATCGCAGTGAGGATGAGCTCATCAGGGGAGCATTGCGGCTGCTTGTCCTTGCAGTAAGTATTGCCCTTCTGTCAAGGCTGGCACGCGCATTTACCGACTATGTAATCCGTCTGGTTGTACAGAAATTCGGTTTGTCGGTTTTCGATGAAGGATTAAAGCATACCCTTCGGCTTCCCTATCATGAATTTGAAGAGACAAGCAGCGGACATGTTTTCTTCTTTTTATCCTTTTATGGCTGATATTCCGGAATGTTCTTTCAACAGGCGAGCTGATCTCAATGCAGTTCATCTCTACCCGTATCATGTTCCCGCTTCAGGATCTGGGTAGTATTATTCTGGCATACCGTGAGGCCGAAGCTTCCCTTCAGATTTTCAACGAACTCATGAAGAAAGAGCCCGAATACCGGCCTGAAGATCCTGTCGAGATCGGTGATATTGAGAAACTCAATTTTGATAAGGTAAACTTCCGGTATAAAAAAGCCGATCATGATGCTATTGAAGATCTCTCCTTCAGGGTTAAAAGAGGAGAGACAATTGCTTTTGTCGGTCCTTCCGGTTGCGGGAAGTCAACTCTTGTAAAGCTTCTTGTCGGATTATATACACCTACAAGCGGAACCATTTATTATGACGATATTCCTGCAAAGGATATCCGGTATAACAGGATGAGGCGGCAATTGGGTTTTGTCACACAGGACACTCAGCTTTTTTCCGGGACGATCAGGGAGAACCTTCAGTTTGTTAATCCGGAAGCCACAGATGAACAGATCAATGAAGCGCTCAGGAAAGCATCTGCAACGGAAATGATCAGGAGCTCCCCCTTAGGGTTGGATACCATGCTCGGGGAAGGCGGGAAAATGGTATCGGGAGGGGAAAAACAAAGACTTGCAATTGCAAGGGCACTTGTCCGCAAGCCAAATATTCTGATCTTCGATGAGGCCACTTCTGCTCTTGATTCAATAACCGAGGAGGAGATTACCGGAACTCTTAAGGAAATATCATCCGGTAAGCAGCAGATCACTCTTATGATAGCTCACCGGTTGTCAACGATAATGCATGCCGACAGGATCTATGTTCTGGAAAAGGGAAAGATAATTGAAGAAGGTACCCACTTTACCCTTCTGGATAAAAAAGGACTTTATTATGCTATGTGGAGGCAGCAGATAGGTGAAAGAAAAACCGTCCCTGTTGTTTGAGACGGTATTCCTTATTCGTATAAATTCTTCAGAAGTTATCCGTTCAACCGTTATGGCGTTAACCAGGACGGATCGTCCGTGATCTACTTCTGTTTCATTTTGGCATCAATGCATAAGGTGGCATGAGGTACTGCCCGTAATCTTTCCTTGGATATCAGTTTCCCCGTTTCACGGCATATACCATAGGTCTTATTCTCGATCCTTACAAGAGCAGCCTGAAGGTGTTGTATGAATTTCAGCTGACGCTGGGCCAGCCTGCCGGCCTCCTCCTTTGATAAAGTAGTTGCACCCTCTTCCAGTACCTTGAAAGTGGGAGAGGTATCCATTGTATCATTACTCTCCTCGTGAGTTATGCTCGACTTCAATATCTCATAATCTTTTCTGGCCTTATCCAGCTTAGCCAGGATGATCTCCCTGAATTCCTCAAGCTCCTCATCCGAATATCTTGTTTTTTCAGCCATGGCATAAGATTTTAATTATGCCGCAAAGGTAGGACTTTTTAATTATAAAAAAAACGAAACAATATTAACAAAGGGCGTAACGGTACAACGGCTCAATGGCACAGCGGCACAAAGGCACAGCGCATAGCCGTCAACCTAAGAGGATTTGGGTATTTAGTTTCCCCTCCTTTTTTTTAAGGAGGGGTGGCCAGACCACACCATAATCTAATGTGCATAAATATAGATGTTCTGGCCGGGGTGGTTTATTTTATTCTGAGAACTAAGTTCCCGTTTCCTAATTACTTTTTAACCACCCCGGCCGGAAAAAGGACAATTGTAAACATTTCAAAATTTGCAATTCCGGCCACCCCTCCTTTGAAAGGAGGGGAAAGTTAATTAGCTGCAATCCAGATAATTACAGTAGGTTCCTTATTATTGGATTTCTTGGGTTGACGGCTATGGGGCATACCCTCGTACCGTCCCACCCTCGTACCGTCGCACCGCTTTGCACCTTTCCGCCTTTTTTCTATCTTTGGCCAAAATTTCTGGAAATGGACCCGGTTCTTCCGTCTGAAGGCAACATACCTAAACTGATTAAAAAACAACCTCCTCCCAGGTGGTTTGCCGTTTATACAAATCCCCGTGCCGAGAAACTGGTTCATTCAAGGTTGCAGGAAGAAAGTGTCGAATCTTTTCTTCCTCTTCAGAAGACTTACAGGAAGTGGAGCGACAGAAAGAAGCTGGTACTGAAACCACTGCTTTCATCCTATGTATTTGTAAAGGTCGTGCCAAAGGAATTTATTAAAGTCTATAAGATAAACGGTGTTGTAAAGTTCGTTTCTTTTGAAGGGCAGCCTGTTGCGATTCCCCAGAAACAGATAGATAATCTGAAATTGATAGTTGACAGCGATGCGGAGATAGAGGTTACAACAGAACAGTTTGAAAAGGGTGATGTGGTTGAAGTAATAAACGGTTCACTGGTCGGGCTGACAGGCGAGCTGATCAGGGTCGGAGG
>JAKQPD010000403.1 GCA_029564935.1 Bacteroidota bacterium | reverse complement strand
AATGAGAAGGTATGGGCCCTGCTAGGATCACACGACGGAAGAAATGCACATCTTGTGGAACAGGCAGCAACGAAATCAACTGTTGTTTTTATTTCCGCCTGGTCAGGCGATCCGACACTCTCCCAGGCATTTGTTCCCTGGTTCTTCAACTGTGTTCCAAATTATGACCGGCAGGCCGAAGCACTTGCAGGAGAAATTTATGAAAAACGGAAGTACAACAGTATAGCTGTTATTTCTGATAACGACTATGACTCCGGCCTTTTGCTGAAAGCTCTGCTACAGATCACTACACTGAAAGGTATGATCCCGCCGGAACAATTTTCCTGCGGGAACCTTAAAAATAATGCCGGAAATCTTAAAGAAAAGGTTTTAAACAGGGGATTTGATTGTCTTATACTTTTTTGTGATCCCCTGAATACACTGGCAATATTAAGGGCGGTAAGGAAAATAAATCCTGAAATTCAATTGTTCGGATCACTCATCATCCTGAATGAAGATATCCTTTCTGAGGATGAAATGAATGAGGTTGAAAAAGAAATTCATATTATTTCAACAATCAACCCGGAACACGGTGAAACCAACTTTTCCAGGCAATATTTCAAAATGTACGGGGTTTATCCCGGATTGGTTTCCTCTTTTTCATTTGATATGGCTAATGTACTGATAAATGCCATATTGAAGGCCGGGTCACCTGACCGGGAAAAAATTCAGGAAGCCCTTTACAAGACGAATTATAATGGGATAACGGGTTTGATCCGTTTTGATGACAAAGGTAAAAGGGAAGGGAAAGCTTTTATTTTCTAAATTTGCTCAGAATTACTATTCTTTAAAGAATTAATCTGATGCAGATAATCAAGGAGGTTTTTTTTTGTACGATGTTCGTCTTTCTGTTTACCGGATGCACCTGGTCACAGAGCCGTGACCAGGAGAAGGCACAGGAACTTATCACAGTCAGAACCCTTGGTCTGGCTTATCTTGAGGAGTTCAAGCTCGAAGAGGCGGAACAGCAGTTCCTGAGGCTTATCAAGCTGGCCCCGAAGGAAAAGCTGGGATATGCAAATCTTGGGCTGACATATCTCAGGATGGGAAAATATCCGGAAGCAAAAAAACAGCTTCAGAGAGCCATAAGGATCGATCCGAAAGATCCTGATACACGTCTGATACTTTCCACTGTTTACCAGATGAATAATGAACAGGATCTGGCCATTTCGGAAATGAAGGAGGCGCTCAGGTATTCTCCTTCACATGTAAAAACCCTGTATAATATAACTGAGGTATATGCTACAATGACTGATGCAAATTCTGCCGGCCAGAGGGAGATATATCTGAAAAAGCTGGCCGAAAGCGCTCCGGCAAATGTGGTACCAAGACTTAATCTGACCGATGTGCTTATCAGGAAAGGTGATTTTGACAGCGCTGTCGAACAGATGGAGATTCTTAAAAAACAGTATCCGGAGTTTCCGGCTGAGGCGGGAGATTATTACACACGTACTCTGAAGCTGCTCAGGGCGAAAGACAAGCAAAATGCAGTTACATCCTTTACAATATTCAATAACTTCCTCAAGGTATCGGCTCCGTATCAGGCAGGAATAATGGATCTTAAAGGTCCGGGCGGTTCCCTCGTCGGTTTTCCTCTTATAACTTTCGACCAGTCAACAATTTCTCAGACATCCGATGTCGGGAAGACAGCCGAAGCCGTTCATTTTACAAATGCCACTTCATCTGCAGGACTTGATATCTTAAAATCATCAGGGAGAAGTGCAGCCGGCGACTTAAAATATGCATCAAATGTTGTGACCTGTGATTATGATAATGACGGTGATGTTGACCTTTATGTAAGCAGTTGCCCACCGGGATCCTCACAGTGCAATCATTACCTGCTCAACAATAATCTCGGACGTTTCAGGGACGTTACATCAACCTCCGGACTAAAGCATTCAGGGCGGGAATTCTCTGCGGCATTCGCCGATTATGATAATGATGGTTACTTTGATCTTTATATACTTCGCGAAGGAGGTAACCTGCTTTACCGGAACAGCGGAAAAGGAACATTCGAAAATGTTACTGCCAGAGCAAAAGTGGGAGGACAGACTCCGGGGACCATGGCTCTGTTCTTTGATTATGACCATGACGGGGATCTGGATATTTTTGAGGCAGGAACAGGTACAAACAGACTTTACCGTAATAATGCCGACGGTACATTTCTTGAACAGGGCCAGAAAGCAGGTGTTTCCGGGGGAAATGTAAGAAGCAGCGATGCGGTTTTCGGCGATTTCGATGAAGATGGCGATATAGACCTTTTCGTGGTTAATGAAAGCGGAGGAAATACTCTCTATTCAAACCAGCGGCAGGGATATATGAGAAATATTACAGACCAGTCGGGCTTGAAAAATGATGCAGGATCAAGGGCTGTTGATTGCGGTGATTATGATAATGACGGTTATTCCGACCTGTTTGTCCTTTCAGTGAAAGCAGGAAATAATTCCTTGTACAGGAACCTTCGTAACGGAACATTTGAAAAGGATACCAGGCAAAAAACACTTTACAGTAAGCTTCAGAACCTGACAGCTTATGATGCTGCTTTCATCGATTTTAACAATGACGGGTTTCTTGATCTGTTCGTGACCGGTGAAACAACAGTAAAAGGAAGCAAAGGTGTTGTGCTTTTCCTTAATGACGGGAAGGGCATATTCTCAGATGCTTCTGACCGGCTTCCCGGAGATATGATTGCCGGAAACGATATATCGGTTATTGATTACAATGAGGATGGTGATCTTGATATTGTACTGGGAGGAGTTTCAGGTGGCGTTTCTCTTTTAAGAAATGATGGCGGGAATGTTGGGCATTTCATAAATATGAAGCTTGTGGGTTTAAGGACAGGAAGTGCAAAGAACAATTTCTTCGGGATTGGTGCAAAGGTCGAGCTCAGGGCAGGAGACCTTTACCAGACTAAAATAGTGACCGATCCCAGTATTCATTTCGGAATAGGCAACAGGTCGAAAGCCGATGTGATAAGAATAACCTGGACAAATGGTGTGCCTCAGAATATGTTCTTCCCCGAAACCGACCAGTCGATAATTGAAGCCCAGATACTGAAAGGTTCATGTCCCTTCCTTTATACCTGGAACGGAGATGAATATGTATTTGCCAAGGATATCCTCTGGAGAAGCGCTCTCGGAATGCCTCTTGGTATAATGGGCGGTGAAACGAAATTCGGGTTCGCCGATGCTTCTGACGATTATATAAAAATACCCGGTGAGCTGATGAAACCTCTTGATGGGAAATATTCAATTCAGGTAACATCGGAGCTGTGGGAAGCAATTTATACGGATAAAATAGAGCTTGTTGCAGTTGATCATCCCGGATCAGTTGATATTTATGTTGAGGAACAGTTTACACCTCCTCCTTTCCCGGGTATGAAAATATACAAGGTAAAAGATAAAATATATCCTGTTTCGGCAGTTGATGCAGAGGGAAATGACCTTCTTCCTTTTATCCTCAGGAAAGATGATAATTACATTTCAAATTTTGAGAATGAGAAATACCAGGGGATAACAGAAATGAAAGATATTATACTTGATCCGGGCGATATGGATGCAGGGAAACAGGTTTTTCTTTTCATGCAGGGATGGGTATTCCCGACTGACGCGAGTATAAACTTCTCACTTACCCAGACAGAAACAATAAAGACAATGGCTCCGGTCATCCAGGTTAAGGATCAGAAGGGAGAATGGGTCAATGTTATTGATAATCCGGGCTTCCCCATGGGGAAAGATAAAACAGTAATTGCCGATCTCACCGGAAAGTACCTTTCATCAGATCACCGCGTCAGGATCAGGACCAATATGCAAATTTACTGGGACGAGATATTTTTCTCCAACGGACAACCCGACAGTCCGCTTGTAACCACAAATTTGCAACCCGTTACAGCCGATCTGCATTATCGGGGATTTTCAAGGCTTTACAGGAAAGGAGGCCGGTATGGCCCTCACTGGTTCGATTATTCCGAAGTTGAAACTTCACCAAAATGGAGGGATCTTACAGGTTTCTATACAAGGTTCGGAGATGTTTTACCTCTTCTTACAGATTCGGACAGCAAATATGTTATTACAAATGCGGGTGATGAGATCACTATGGAATTTGATGCAGGTATTCTGCCGGAGCTGGAAGATGGCTGGAAAAGAGATTTCCTTATCCGCAGCGTGGGATGGGTTAAAGACGGCGACATAAATACAGCAACCGGCAATGAGGTGCTGCCCTTACCCTTCCATGGTTTAAAGAGTTATCCTCCCGCAGATGGCGATAAATATCCCGATGATGAAGATCATCAGAAATACCTTCGTGAATACAATACCCGTGAAGTCGGAAGCGAAAACTATATGAAAGCTTTCAGGGAACTGAAGATCCCGGAGGCTGAGAAAGAGAATGAATAACCTGGGTGCCGGATTTATAAGAAAATCTCACTTTAATAATTCAAAACCTTTGTGTCCTTTGCGTAATCCTTTGTGCTCTTTGCGGTTAAATTTTTTTCACCACGAAGGGACACAAAGGTCCCGATAGCTCCCGATAGCTATCGGGACGGGATCACAAAGTAACACAAAGGAAGACAGTAAATTAAGAACATATTAGACAGACTAAATGAATTTTCTAAAAACAATCAATTCAGGATCAGTAATTTTTGTACTGCTTTCAGCCATAACTATTTCCTGTGGGGAAAATATTAAATATACAGATGTGACTGTCGATGCCGGCATAGGTTTCAGATATAATTTCGGCGATCATCATTACGAAAATATAATTGAAAGCAGCGGATCGGGTGTTACCGTGTTTGATTATAACAATGACGGTCTGATGGATCTCTTCATGATGAACGGCACTTACCTTGAAGGTATATCAAGCGACGACGGACTGGTTTTTAAAGATACACCGGATAATCTTTACAGAAATAACGGTGACGGGACATTTACCGATGTGACAAAAGAGGCAGGCGTTTATGATGTTACCTGGAGCATGGCGGCCGGACCGGTTGACTATGATAAGGACGGTGATCAGGATCTTTACCTGCTTAATTACGGGCCAAATGTTTTTTACAGGAATAACGGCAACGGAACCTTTACGGATATTACAGATATTGTTGGGCTCCGGGGTCCTGAAAAACTCAACGGTTTTACAAAATGGAGTATAGGAGTGGTTTACTGGGATTATAACGGTGATAGCCTTATTGATGCAATGGTTGGCAATTTCCTTGCATTTGACAAGTCAGTCGAATCTCCCTCATCTCCTTTAATTATGCCCCATCCTACTCAATACAGAGGTCAGGCTTCAATGCTTTATAAACAGCAGCCTGACGGTACTTTTAAAGATGTGACAAGAGAAATGAATCTTTGGTATCCCGAGTCCCGTTGTATGGGTCTGACAGTTTTTGATTTTGATGATGACGGGATACTTGATATTTATCAGGCAAATGACCATCACTTCAATTACCTCTTCAAATACAAGGACGGGAAATACGAGGAGATTGCTGTTCCCGCGGGAGTAGCTTCAAACAGCAAGGGAGTCGGAGCCGGGTCGATGCATGGAACCATAGGCGATGTTGACGGGGATCTTCTTATAGATATCCTTGTTTCTGATCTTGATTACGGAGCGCTTTACAGGAACAGGGGAAACGGTTTTTATGAGGATATTACCCGTTCGAGCGGTGTTGAAGTGCCTCTGGCGGGAAAAGGAACCTGGGGTACAGCCCTTTTCGATTATGATAACGATGGAGATCTCGATATCTTTGCTGCAAACGGAAACGGTGAGGAACTTATTCTTCAGTACCAGCTTCTTCTCGAAAATGACGGAAAAGGACATTTCACGGATGTGGGACAGAAACTTTGCGATTATTTTAAGGTTAAACGCTCAGGACGGGGTATGGCTGTCTGGGATTATGATAATGACGGGGATCTTGATATAATTGTTTCTCACGTCGATCTTGAAGCGACGCCGGCATTGTTGAGAAATGACGGAGGTAACAGAAACCACTGGCTCGGTGTTACCCTCAGGAGTCCCAAAGGACCCGGCCCGGCAATCAGTGCAAAGGTGACGGTTACAGCGGGACAACTTAAGCAAAAGCTGATAAATCAGTGGGCAACAGGTTATCTTTCAAATAATGATCCGCGTCTTCATATTGGCCTCGGAAAAGAGAAGAAGATAGACCTGCTTGAAATTGAATGGTCTGACGGTGTTAAGGAGGTCCTAAGGGATATAAAGGCTGACAGGTATATTACTATTGTGCAGGGGGAAGGGTTGCTTGAGTAAGTGCCTGAAGTTCATAAAGTGCCTAAAGTGCCTAAAGTGCCTAAAGTGCCTAAAGTGCCTAAAGTTAGTGAAGTGAGTGAAGTGAGTGGAAGAATAGGTCTTGGAGGGTGCGTGATGGTTAAGTTGTTCATTCGGGGTTCAGGACATAAGCAGCAATACCGAAATTATTTATACCGATAAAAAGATGAAGTTTCCCTTTGACAGGAAGAGTTTTCAGTGACCTTACATCACCAACGATTATAAATCCCGATTCGGTCTGGGGGACATATCTGAAATTTCCCTTTCCGTCGCCTTCATACAACTGGCCGTAGTTTGCATCCATAACTCCAAGCCTTACACACATTGCATTCTGATTCCCTGCAAGTATCATGTCCTTGTTGCCGTCGTTATTATAATCGAGGATCCCGATGGCATGAACAGGTGCAAACTGGGCCTGAACCGGGAGTGACCTCTTTTCGAACCTGCTTCCGGAATTAATGAAGAGGACTGTCCTTAATTCAGTAGCAGTCAATATAGTAGCAGAAGCCAGGTCTTCGGGTGAAAAGACATCGGTCAGCTTTGCATTCGCGTAAGAGGAATAATCGGGAAATTTCCTGCGGAGAGTATTTAACTGGGTGAGTAATTCATTCCGGCTGGGGAATGGATAGGATATACCGTCAACATAATATGAAAGGATGGGATCAACGGAGCCGTTATTGTCAAAATCACTGAAGGTCATTGTTACCGGTTCTTTTTCAGAACCTTTTATCTGGGAATTGGTACCGTAGTTACCGGCAATTATATCCATATCACCGTCGTTATCAATATCGGAAACTGCCAGTTTGTTCCAGAATCCGGTTTCGGGAGTTTCAAAATATCTGTCAGTTACTTCAGGGAATGATCTGCCTTTTTCGTTGAGGAAAACACGTATTGGCATAAATTCACCTGCTGTGATGAGGTCGGGCCATTCATCATTATTCAGATCTGTAAAGACAGCATCGGTTATCATTCCTCCTGATTCCAACCCCGGTATCAGGTCATTCAGTGTATTTGTGAACTTTCCTGAACCATCATTAAGAAGAAGCCAGCTTTCAACGGGTTTGGGATATTCGCCCGGTATCATCCTTCCGCCGATGAAAAGATCAACGTCGCCATCCTGATCAACATCAGCAGCCGTAACGCATGATTTTGATGCCAGCATCTGAGGAAGTCTTCCCTCTGATCTTTCGAATATACCGCTGCCATTATTAATATACAGCCTGTCCTGCAGCGCTTTGTTCCCACGTCCGTAATCGTGATATCCTCCGCTGACAACATACAGGTCCTGATCTCCGTCACCGTCAGCATCAAAGAAGATTGCGCCTGCGTCGGTGCAGAATACATCGGGGGCATAGACGAAATCGGGTGATGCCCTGAATGAGCCGTCTGCAGACTGTATAAATAATGCTCCCGGATTTTCCCTGACGCCACCGACATAAATATCATCGAGCTTATCGCCGTTCACATCGGCTGCAGCCATTACCGGCCCACAGATAGATGGCATATATGTA
>JAKQPD010000402.1 GCA_029564935.1 Bacteroidota bacterium | reverse complement strand
ACTCCGATAAAAGCATAATAACCTGATGCATCAGTAAGAGTAACAACTGGTTCTCCTTCATCTGACTGCAAAGTTACTTTAGCATTTTCAATACCGGTTCTTTCCGCAGAGTTATCTCTTACAAAACCTTCAATCCTGCCTGCGGTAGAGATGTTTGTCGCTCTTATGCTTGGTTTGAAAATAAATCCGTTCTGAGCATTATGTCCCCTCATGACAAAGGATTTTGAAAGGTCTAAATCGAGGAGCAGTTCAGCTGAAATACCACCCTCAACATGGATCACAGGACTTATAAATACTTTTATCCCGGTTTGTTCACCCCCTGGGACTTTCAGGTTAAATGGATCATTTATGTCTTTGAGTTTAAGGCTTGCCTCATCCACATAAAGCCTCACAAGGTCGTAGTCACCTTCCGGAACCTCGAGATCAACCAGCTCCTGAGTGATCCCGTTTCTGAGTTCAAAAATATCAATGGTGACCGGGTTCATCAATAATTCAATAAATTTTTCTCCTTCACCAGCACTTTTCCGGCGGATCTCAATTTTCGAAATAGTAACTGTCGCTGATTCGACAGAACTGATATCGAACGGATCATCTGTGATCTTAACCGACAACCTTCCAGGACCTCCGGTTTCTGTTTTATCACATCCTGATATCAGTACAGCTGCGGCAAAGATTGCAAATAATAGCTTTTTCATAATTCTTTGTTTTAGTTTGATTCATTCTTATTAGCATGAATGTCGATCAAATATAGAATTGCTTAAATGAATAATTGATGAATTTTCATTCTGAAATGAAAAAGAAGCCAGCATCCTTAGCTGTAATAATGATCTACTGAATTTGTAGTTGAAAGTCAAAAAACAGGATGCCGGCTTTGCACGAGGTACGTCCTCTGATACGAGAATGAGCTGATATTGTTTCGAACTTCAGGCTGTAGTTTTCGGACAATTGATCTTATCAGGGGCAAATTACATTTACCAGGTTCCCGTTCCAGCAATGCCAGTTGGGATCACCGAAATTTGCCAGGCTCCTGACCCTCCCGTTATGTGTGGTTGAATTCCACTCGACATCCATTTCAGAAAAGGCCAGACCGTTGAAATAAAAGATTGAATAATATGAATCGAGAGATCCTGTTTGTTTCCCGTATTCAATATTGCTTGTCTTAAAAGGATCGGGGTCCCTGTTATTATCCAGGTCTCTGATATAAGTATATTTAACAATTACTGCAGTATTTCCGCTGATTGTCCAGTCAATCTGAAGAACAGGTTCTTTAAACTGAGGACTGTGATTCAGTATCCATTGTCCTCCTGTACCGTCTGATTCAGATGTTCCTTCAAACCACAGGAATTCGGGAAATCCTCCGCTTCCTTCACCCGTAATATACATTTTCCACTGGACATCCGATGTCCTGACCTGACCTGTAAGCCTGGCTTTATATGTTATACCAGCCAGACTGGCTGAGTAACTCCATTCCCAGGTTTTATTTTCGATAAACACTGGCGCTGAGCCGGAAGCAAGTTTGAATGAATATACGGGCACGGCAAGGGTTCCGGCGATCACTGATCTGAAATATCCGGCAACGAGTGCTGCAAATTCCCAGTTGCTGTTTTCAATCCCTTTTGAAGAATAAGCAACAGCTGATTTTTTTCCAGGCTCGAAATTACTGAAATCAATTGTCATAGATTCTTCGGGAGGAAGGGCAGGGGGATTATCTTTATCCTTCTTACAACTTGTCAGAAAGCTGCAAAGTGAGATTATTAGCAGGACTTGCGAAATGATCTTCTTCATTTTATCAACAGATGGATTACTGTTTATTTCACTATTACCTTATATGTACCTGATATCTTATCAACGGTTATCCGGAGGAAATATTCTCCCGGGGTAAATCCGTTAACAAAAATTTCAATACCGGCTGACTGAATTTCCTTATACTCCTCTCTGTAGACCGGAATGCCGTTCAGATCGAATAGCTCTATCCTGATATTCCTGGCAACTTCCAGATCCACTTTTACGTGAAGTATATCCTGCACCGGATTCGGGTAAATTTTTACTTCTCCGGGAAAGGCCTGCAATTCTTCAACATGAAAGGGAGAGTACACATAAACAGAATCTGCAGCGGAGCAGCCATTTTCATCGGTAACCCGTACCCAGTACAGATTCCACTGGGTCACATTCAATGTACTTCTAACGGAATTATCCTGCCACTGATAGGACGCAAATCCTGTTCCAGCATCGAGAGTGATTGGCAAAGTATAAGTTTTAATAGTATCCTTCCCGCCACCAATTTCTATTTCTGGTAATTCCCAGATGGTTACTGAACTGCTTAATGAATTATTCAGTGTATTATTATCCGGAGTGTGGCTCAGTGTTAAGCTGATCTGATAATTACCCGGTTCAGAAAAGTCATAAGGGGTAATGAATGACATAATTCTCGACTGACCAGGGTATAAAGTACTGCCCGGGTTAAATGCCTCCGTTACCGGGCTCCCGTTGTTTATAGTGCAGGTAACATTGATCGTTTCATTTCCGGGGATCCTGTAAAATCCGTTATTTACAACCTCAAAGGATACTGAACTGTACTGGTCAGGTTTACAGGAGTTAACTGGTGAAACTATCCGGCTGATACCGATATCCGGTGCGTCGTATGCCACAAAAACGCTGTCGCGTGTGGAACAGCCATTTATGCCTGTTACTAAAACCGAATACATTGCGGCACCGGGGGAATTGATCCCGAAGGTAGTGCCGGTACTACCATCCTGCCATTTATAGGAAGCGTATCCGGGGGTTGCCGAAAGTACAACAGGATTATATGTAAGAACAGTATCGCGACCACCACCGATATCGACAACCGGACTTCCGAGTACGCTGAAATTCACGTTCAATGAATTATTGGACGGAATAAGGTCCGAAGCATAAATTGTTGCTGCATTGATTACATAATTACCCAAAGCACTCAGATCTTCAGTACGGGCGAATGTATGATAGATAACAGTCCCATTTTCAAAATTTGCATCCAGCACTATATTCTCTGTCACCGGAGGCCGGCCATTCAGAGAATATGAAACTGCTATGGATTCGGATTTGTCGATATCCCAGTTGCTTAGATTCTGAACCGCGATTTTTACCTTTTCAGCAGTTCCGAGGATGCATGAAGTTTTGGGATTGAGGATTTCAACAACCCCGATATCCGGAACTGCAAGCATGACACTTATCTCATCGTAACCCGGACACCCGTTAAGATCAGTCACTGTAACACTGCATTTATTTATTCCGGGAGTCTTTATAGTGTAAGTCTGACCTGTGCTTCCGTCGTGCCACAAATATGAAACAAAGCCCGGACCGGCGTCCAGAATATATTGGAGGGCTGTAACCACCTTGTAATCTTCTCCAAGATCTACTACAGGGGTTTTGAAAACTCCCACCGGCATTGTAATCGTATCGTTCTTAAGTTTCATGTCAGCAGCAAAACTGACAAATACTGTAAAATCGTACCAGTTGCCGGTCATAACACTGGTTTGTTGTGAGAATGTAAAATCGATTGAATCGCCTGGAAGAAAATCCTTTGTGAGTATTAAAGGTTCACCATAAGGTGAGCCCTGATCAACAAAGTAACCAAGGTTAATAGTCTGGCCGGATGTTATGAGCTGGTTACCTGAATTTTTTATCCTGACGGAAACTGTTATTGATTCCGACAGACCACACGATGTTTCAGGAGAAAGGATCCGGTCAAGTTCAACATCCGTCATGTTAAGGGTTACTCTTACTGAATCTGAAGCGGTACATTGATGATCATCGCTTACAGTAACATAGTAAAATCCCGGGCCTGCCTGTTCAACAGTAAATGAACCAAGTGTAGATCCATCCTGCCACCGGTAGCTTTGGTAGCCTGCCGGTGCGGTCAGGACATACTCGGGAGCCATAAGGGTAACATCATCTCCGAGTTCCACAGCCGGATAACCATAAACCTCGAGAGTATAAATTAATGTGTCGTTATCCTTCCTGTAATCATCCCTGTATCTGGTATATAATTTCATTTCATATATTCCCGGCGCTGAGAAGTTATAGTTCCTGGAATACAGATAATCAATAGTACTGTCGGGAGCAATTGGTTTGCTGACAATAAGCGTATCTGCCAATAATCCGGAGTTAATTTTCCTGTAAATAAAAATACTGTCATTTACTTCAACTGTATCTGTTCCGAAATTCTTTAAAGTGATCCATACAGGAACATTATTTCCCAGTTCACATGCTGAAGCAGGAGTTATGAGCTGACTGACACCCACGTCCGCGATCAGCTCGGTTACATGAACGGTGTCTGAAGCAATACAGCCGATATCATTTGATACCCTCACATAATAAGTTCCCTGTGTGCTTACATGATATACAGAATCTTTTGAATTATCCTGCCAGCGGTAATCATATCCGGCAACTCCGGAGAAAGCTCTTAATATAACTGTATCAGGCCTGACTGTTGAGATATCCGGTCCCAGGTCAACTACCGGCTTGTTCACACGTATAAGCTGATAAAGTGTGTCATTTGATACCGGGTAATAATAAAACGGATCATCCTCAAGAGTGAATACCCTGGTATTATATTCGCCGCCAATGCTGAAGTCAAATTCTTTTGTCAGGTTAAAATCACGGGTTGTGCCGGCTGTGAAAGCCTGGGTAAGGTAAATGGTCTCTTCATCTTCCTGTATCAGACCTGATCTTTCAATATGATATCCTATTCTGATGGAATCTCCGGCTGACAGATTCCGGATACCATAATTTTTCAATCTGAGCGTGAATTTCTGATTTGCCGACAGTTCACAGGCCGTAACTGGGGATAATATTGCCAAAACACCCAGATCATGAGGGGCTTCAGTTATTTTTATATCATCTATTGCTATTCCGTCAAATTCATTATTCACTTTATCAGCCATAAATTTGTACCTGAACTGAACGTTTTTCTTATTAATCAGTTCAAATGGCAGGAGATGACGGGTTGTTAGCCAACCGTTGCTATGACCGCTCCATCCGTTGAGACCCAGTGCCGAAACAGGCTTCCCCGTATACCAGTTCCAGTATGTGTCAAACGCGGAAGTGTTTGTAACCGGTGTCCAGTTAATGCCGTCGTCAAGTGAGTATAATAAAGTCGCGCCATCTGCACTTTGTTCGGTCTCAATCCATAGCTTCGATTCAAAAACAGGATTTGTCAGTCCTGAAAGATCATAGCTTGGTGAAGTCAGTGAGCCTTCGTTCACATTTACAAGGTCGCCGGTTAGCAGGAAATCATCAATACTCCATCCCTGTGCTACAGAACCGGATG
>JAKQPD010000249.1 GCA_029564935.1 Bacteroidota bacterium | reverse complement strand
AAGAAAATGATAAAAACCCTGGAGGAAAAGGTCAGAATGATCGACCAGTCTGGTCTTGATGAATATAATCGTTGATAACAGGATTATCCGAAATTAATATCTTATTGCATTGGCAGAGGTTAAATATGTATTTGTGACAGGCGGAGTTACTTCATCACTGGGCAAAGGAACTCTTTCGGCATCCCTGGCAAAATTACTCCAGTCCAGAGGTTATTCAGTGACTATTCAAAAACTTGATCCGTATATTAATGTGGATCCCGGGACACTTAATCCTTATGAGCACGGAGAATGTTATGTAACTATTGACGGTGCGGAAACTGACCTCGATCTCGGACATTATGAGCGATTCCTTAATGTCCCGACCAGCCAGGCAAATAATGTGACTACAGGAAGTATTTATAAATCGGTAATTGAAAAAGAAAGAAAAGGTGAATATCTTGGAAAAACAGTACAGGTCATTCCTCATATTACCGACGAAATAAAGCGCAGGATAAAGCTGCTCAGCCCGGGTAACAAATATGATATAGTGCTGACCGAGATCGGAGGTACTGTTGGAGATATCGAATCCCTGCCGTATATAGAATCTGTACGTCAGCTGAAATGGGAACTGGGACCCCAGAACTGCATTGTTATCCACCTTACCCTCGTACCATATCTTTCTGCTAGCGGAGAATCCAAAACTAAACCGACACAGCATTCGGTCAAAACCCTGCTCGAAGAAGGGATACAGCCTGATATCCTTGTGCTGAGAACTGAGAAAAAACTCAACGCCGGACTAAAGAGAAAAGTTGCTCTTTTTTGTAATGTGGAAGAATCTGCGGTCATTGAATCACTTGATGTATCGACGATCTATGAAGTTCCTATTTACATGCTTGAAGAAAAACTCGACCAGATCGTTCTCAAAAAGCTTGGACTCCCGGTACTGGAAGAACCGGATCTTGGACAGTGGAGGGAATTCCTGCGGAAACTGAAAAACCCGAAACATACAGTCAAAATCGGACTGGTCGGGAAATATGTAGAACTGGCCGATGCATACAAATCGATTACTGAAGCCCTGATCCATGGAGGAGCATACAACGAATGCAAAGTAAATATTGAGTTCATACACTCGGAAAAAATTACTGAAACAAATGTAAATCAGCTGCTTGATGCCTTAGATGGAATCCTGGTCGCCCCCGGATTCGGCTCCCGCGGCATCGACGGAAAAATTCTTGCTGTAAAATATGCAAGGGAAAACTCAATACCTTTTCTTGGAATCTGTCTTGGTATGCAATGTGCAGTCATCGAATTCGCCAGAAATGTTCTGGATCTTGAGGGTGCTCATTCCACCGAAATCGATCATAAGACTCTTTATCCCGTTATCGATCTTATGGAAGAGCAGAAGAGCATTATTGAAAAAGGCGGTACAATGAGACTGGGAGGATTTAAATGTCGGATCACCAATGACTCAAAAACTTTTGCCGCCTATGGAAAGAGCGAGGTCACTGAACGGCATCGGCACCGGTATGAATTCAATGATGAATACATTGATTTGTTCAGGGACAACGGAATGATCCCCGTCGGAATCAATCCGGAATCAAATCTCGTGGAAATAATGGAAATCAGGAATCATCCCTGGTTCGTGGGTGTTCAGTTCCATCCCGAGTACTCAAGCACAGTAATTTCTCCTCATCCTCTTTTTGTACATTTCATTAAAGCTTGTATTGATAAGAAGGATTGAAATATAATTAATTAAGGGAAGTAAATTTTCAAACAGGAAGGATGGACAAAAATACAATTACAGGACTTATACTGATCTTTCTGATCTTTATTGGTTTTAGTTTATTCAATAGCAGCAGGTTAAACAAAGAATTTGAGAAAGCTGTAAGCAACGCCGAAACAGAATTGAACAGGGGTAATCTTGAAAAAGCCCGTGCAGAGTATATTAATGCACTCAGATTCAAGCCAAACCAGCCGGATGTAATTGAAAAGCTTAACGATCTTAATGTTAAGCTGGGAACTGTACCCGGGGCAGCAGAACAGACAGCCGATACTGTAAAAAAAGAAGCAGAATTACGCAGCACAATACCTGTAACCTCGGAGCCTGTTACTGAAGATGAAAGCCGCTACGGAGTTTTCAGCGGTGCAGCAAAGGGTAGTGATGATTTCATTACACTTGAAAATGATAAGATTAATCTGAAAATTGCTCTCAAAGGCGGACGGGTATATTCAGCTACTGTGAAAGATTATACAACACATGATTCGCTTCCGCTTGTACTTTTCTCGGGCGATTCAACAGTGTTCGGATTCAATTTCTTCACAGCTGACAACAAAGCTGTGCAGACAAACAACCTGTACTTTACTCCGGCATCCGAGGCAAAGGAATATCTTGCAACCGTTGATCCTCAGAGTGTTGTTTTGCGGCTTCAGGCTGGTGATGACAGATTTATAGAATACAAGTACACTCTGGAACCCGGAAAGTACAGTGTTGGCTTTGATGTCACATTCAGAAACATGACCGGCATTCTGCCGGCAAACCAGAACAGTATCGAACTTGACTGGCGTATGTATGTACCCCAGCAGGAAAAGGGCAGGCAGAACGAAGAAATGTACACCACAATCAAGTACAAGTATTATCAGGATGAAGTGGATGGATTCAGATTACGGTCTAACAAGGAAGTCGAAAAAGTTGATATTACCACAAAACTCAGCTGGATAGCGTACGTCGACCAGTTCTTTTCATCTGTCCTTATAACCGACAATTTCTTCCTGAACGGATCATTGACATCCACAAAAACAATTACTTCTGAAAAATATATAAGGTACTATACCTCCGCTGTAGGTATACCCATCGAAAACAGCGCCGAAACAAGCCTTGGATTGCGATTTTACTACGGACCAAACCATATTTCTACCCTCAGGAAAGAGGGTCATGATCTGGATCAGATAATATTTCTTGGGAAAAATATAGTCGGGTGGATTAACCGGTTCCTGATCATCCCCGTTTTTAACTGGATGGAAAAGTTCATAGGAAATTATGGCATAATCATTCTTATACTTACAATCCTTCTGAAAATTATCCTCTTCCCGCTTACATTCAAATCCTATCAGTCAACTGCAAAAATGCAGATTCTGAAGCCCCAGGTCGAAGAGCTCGCGAAAAAATATCCCAAGCAGGAGGATGCAATGAAAAAGCAACAGGCAACAATGGACCTGTACAAGCGGGCAGGTGTGAACCCGATGGGAGGCTGCCTTCCAATGCTACTTCAGTTCCCCATCCTTTTTGCAATGTTCAGGTTCTTCCCGGTATCTATCGAACTGAGACAGGAACCTTTTCTCTGGACAACAGACCTTTCTACATATGATTCCATTCTCACCCTGCCTTTCAAGATCCCGTGGTATGGCAGTCATGTGAGTCTGTGGACACTTCTTATGACGATCTCCTCGATTCTCACAACAAAAATGTCGGGAACAACAGCAAGTTCTGATCAACCGGGAATGAAGGTTATGATGTACATGATGCCTGTAATGTTCATGTTCATGTTCAATAACTTCTCCTCAGGACTTACATATTATTACTTCCTGGCAAATATGTTAAGCTGGCTTCAGAATATCATTTCAAAAAGGTTGATAAATACTGAAAAGGTACTGAAAACCCTTGAAGAGAATAAAAAGAAACCTCTTCCAAAATCAAAGTGGCAGCAAAGGCTTGAACAGGCAGCAAAACAGAGAGGGATAAATCCGCCAAAAAGATAAGTCTTACAGGAATTAACACTCCGTTGGCTTTATCCTAGCTTTTGCTCTGCGCCTTTCCTGCCCGTTACTGAGTCTGTCATG
>JAKQPD010000248.1 GCA_029564935.1 Bacteroidota bacterium | reverse complement strand
ATTTAAGTCTTTCCTTACGGCTCTCACCTTTTCCGGATCAAAATAATCATTCATAGTAAGCCTGGTCATAAAGCCGAAAAGAGGATCATCCGTAACATCCGGATAAACAAGCCGGGTGATCTCATCTTGTGAAAGCATTATATCAACAGTATTTATAAACCGCTTAAACTTTGTCCTGTACCGGATATTTTCCATAACTTCCTCATGGATAACGCCCTGGTAAGTCTCAATTACAATGATCTTTTTATTTCCCGACAAAGAATCAATAATCCGTTTAAGCTTTTCACAAACCGGTTTCCATCCCTTCGTTACCCTGAAGTTACTGTTCTTTACTTCTGTAAATGGTTTCAGGTTAAAATATGATGGGTTACTTAACATACACATTATCAGTAAGGTATGTTTGTCTATTTCTTGTCCGGTTTTTCAGAACTAATAAGCAGTTTGACCGGTCCAAACAGACCTGAAGCAGGATTCCCCTTATACCGTGATGGAATAGTCTGATAATGATTTGACAGAGTATTATAAACCAGAATTTCAATAATATTCTCACCTCTCTTCACATGATCTGTAATATCTGTTTTCCATGGGGGAGCAACTCTTACTCCGGCCTCCTTCCCATTTACTATTATCCCGGCAGTACCGGCAACCCTGCCAAGGTCGGCTATTACTCCTGATTTAGCCTGAGATGAAGTCAGGTTTATTTTAGTTTTGTATCGAATCCCTCCGGAATAATTATTAAGGATCCCCATTTCTGACCAGTCGCCTGTTTTCATCAAACCACTGTCATCAGTTTCAACAGTTACAGGTTCCGGTATGAGAGCTCCGCCGGATATTCCCGGACCAGGCGGTGTGATCCGTATTGCAACTACTGCAGATCTTTGCGGTGCTTTTTCGGCAACAAAACGTCCATTTGCCTGCTTTTTCATTGGAACACCATCGATCCAGGCTTCGGCATCTCCGGGTGTTCTGACTGTTATTGCCGATGTTCCGGGAGCTGTCAGGAACCTGAACCATTCTGCCGCTGTTTGCCCTGCGTTGATATCGAAGGGAATAATTCCCTTATCACCTGCCCAGCGCATAGATAATATATTCTTTTCAGAAGGTCCGGAAATATCATGTTGTCTCACTACAAAATGGCCACGGCCAGCGCTGTCATATCTGACAAGTACCGGATTGGATCCTGTTTTTAGACTTATACCGTTATCAGGGGACTGAACAGGTTCGCCATTCACATAGATTATTGCAGGGGTAAGAATGGGAGAGGTGTGACTATTATCTCCGGGAGGCTGATCGCTGAAAAGAATCTCTGCTGTTAAGTTGCCGGAAACCGTGACAGAACTCCAGATATAGTACCGTCCACCGGGAATTTCGTCGACATAGCGGATCTCATTCAGTCCCTGTTCCGGTTTACCAAGGCACAGGAAATCATCGCTAACCTTGCGTTTTAGTCCGTGATAGCCCTGATGGCCCGGGTCACCTTCTTTACCCAGTCTCCATGAAATATCATAGGGCTGCCACATAAATCTTCTTCCATAAACATATTCCGGGACAGAAGGATCAATATTTTTCATTGCGGCCAGTTTCCTTTCGAAGTAATAAATTCCAACATTTGGCGGTATTGGTCCCAGAACATAAAACTGTGTTCCGAAACCATGAAGCTTCTCCTCCCATGCGGAATCATCTGTTCCGGGAAGCATAGCTGAGTTTGCAAGGTATGCTGTTTCACGTGCCCATCTGAATCGCCTCGCTTCAACTCCTATTTTTTCATTATTGTCGACAGGCAGCCGGAAATCTCCCCATTTATTATCCATCGTGGGAATAAAACTGACATTCCATTCAAGGGGGAGATATATTTCTTTAACAGTTGAGCTCTTATTTTCGGGGGGATTGATATGTTTTTCTCCCGGAGTAAAGACTACAATACATGCTTCATAATTTTCAAGAGGGAGTTCTACAAGAGTTCCAGCCTGAGTTTCTCCCACTACTTTGAGCGGTTCTGCATTTCCGGTCCAGGGATCCCATAGCTCTACGGCACCCTTACACCGGAATTCGGCCACCGATCCCGGATTTGCATCCATGACCATATAAATATCACGGAATCCTGCCCTGCGGTGGAGGTAACGTACCGTCTGTTCTTTTCCTGATACATCCTGTACAAATGCTTCTTTAATCGCAGAAACAGTTTCATCAGTAGTGGTAAATCTGCAATTTTGCTTAAAAGCTCTATCGTTTATCAGGATAAGTTCACCGTCAAATCTTCCTGCCCGGTCGGACGCTGAAGGAATTGATCCGACAGAGCAGACTTTCCCGCCGGCTTCTGCAAAAGCAGCAGCTTTTTCAATGCTTTGCCAGCGTACGGCTTTCATATCAGCAAAGATCAAAGCTTTATAGGATGCACCGGCATCCTTAACCTTAAGACATCCGTTTTCAATTACAGCTCCTGACAGCGACTCATTGTCAATAAATTCAAAATTTATCCCTGAAGCCATCAGTTTTCTCCCCAGTTCAAATGTTGTATTCCTTGCAGTATCTCCACGCATTTCGGCTTCATAGGGAGCAACAGGATAAACAATTGCCACATCGCATACTGTATGGCCCTGGCTCATCAAATATGAAAGACGACTGAAATAGCGAAGGAATGAGTCCATGTGCTCCCAGTACGGCATCCTGAAATGATAGCATGGAGGAGCCCATTCCCAGAAGGAACCGTATGTGGAATAATACAGACCATGAAGATTCAGAAGCGTGCAGCCATAGAGGAAATTTTCCCGTGTTGCAAACATCAGCTGTTCAGGTGTTGCTCCCCAGCCCAGACTATGATATCCTTCGAGCCATACCCGGGGCCGCTGGTATAAATTGGCTATCGAGGAAGAGACTTTCCCTTTGATCAGATCGGCTTTCCCCCCGGGAGTATCATGGCCCGGAGCGCTGTACCATCGGGTTGCCCGGAAATAATCCCCGAACTCTGAAGGATCGAGGCCCCGGCCGCCGGAATCACAACCATAGATCATCCCTCTTTTTGCATGCCACTCATAAATAGGTTTAAAGTACCGTTCTTCAATAAGTGACATCCTGACATCAGCATAATCCATCCTGACCTTTGGGGTCATATTTCCCATATCAACCCACATTGCAGGTAACACTTCAAAAAGGTCGTAACCTTTACGTTTTTTGAATTCTTCCGCAAAATCGGGATTCCATGCATACTTACCGACTACAATGTGTAATTCATCATTGAAGAAGTAATTCAGACCCTTTGAAGATTTCCCCGGAGCCCTGTCTTCAAACGGCTGGAAAAAACCATTAATGACTGTATCTCCTGATCCTGCCATAAGCGGATTTAAGGATCCTTCTTTCCTTACCGCCCTGTATATCCAGATTTCCCACTTCCCGTCCGGCGCTTTCCATGAAAGGATCCCGTTTTTTATCAGTGGAGTAAGATCATTACCGCCTTTCAGGGGAGTACCCTCTTCTGATCTGTAAGCCCGGGCAGCAAAAGCATCTTCCGGCATTATTATTTCGATCTCCTCGCCTGTAGATACAGTGACAATTTCTCCTGTCCGGATCTCATAAGCATTAAGGTAAGGCTTGCTGTAGAATAATTTGTAAAATAAATTAGGAGCACCTCTGGGCCAGTCGATTGTATAAGTACTCAGACCTATCCCCATATCGAGCTTTGCACATTCCTTTGAAACCTCTGTATATATTTTCCACCACTCTTCCGAAAAGATCTCTGGTTTGTCCTGATCAGTCATCCACCCCTGAGTATCGAGATGAGAATAGTTAACCTGCACACCGCTTATACCTTTGCTGTGCAATTCCCGCAGTTGTTCTTTCAGCCTGTCACTGTTAAGAGTATCTCCCGACCACCACCAGAAAGG
>JAKQPD010000398.1 GCA_029564935.1 Bacteroidota bacterium | reverse complement strand
CCGATTACAAATGTGTCTCAGGCATTACAGGGAATGAACGGCCTCTATGTCAACCAGGCAGGCGGACAACCCGGGAAAGACGTTGCAACAATCCGCATCAGGGGCGTCGGGACTCTGAATAATAATGATCCTCTTGTCCTTATTGATGGTATTGCATTCAGCTTATCAGATATCAATCCCAATGAGATCGAAACCATTTCAGTATTGAAAGATGCTGCTTCAACTGCTGTATATGGCTCACGTGCAGCTAATGGGGTTATACTTATTACCACAAAAAAGGGGAAGAAGAATGAAGCTTATAAGGTTGAATACAACACTTATATGGGTATTGAGCAACCGACTTACCTTCCCGATGTTGAATGGGATCCCATCAAATATATGGAGTATAAAAACAAAGCTCTCGTCAATGAGGGGAAAGCAATTGAATATGCCGTTGCAAGTATTGAAGAGTATCGCAACGGAATGGCTACGAATCCTTATTTCTATCCGCAGTCGAACTGGTTTGATATGATCCTTAAAAATGGGAAGATGCAGGAACATAATGTTACCATCTCCGGGGGCGGCGCCAATCATACAATGGCTCTGACTCTTGGTTATCTTGACCAGGAAGGTATCATACATAATATAAAGGGCAACAGGTATAATATGGGATTGAATGCAAAAATTGATGTTACAAAGTTTCTGTCAATAGGCGGTAGAATATCAGGAAATTATAGAAAATATAACGAACCCTGGAATGGAATGGGAACATACTGGCAGGGGGTGTACCGTTCGCTGCCTATCTATCCTGTCAGAATTGAGGATGGCAGATGGGGAAATGCATGGCTGCGTACAGCAGGTCATAATAATTTCATGAATCCTATCGAAAGACTTGAAGAGGGGAACAATGATTTTATCCAGCAAAGAATGTTAGGTAATTTATTTGCTGATGTAAGGCTGCCGTTTAATATTATTTACCGTGTCAATGCCGCAGTCAATAAATATGATGCAAAGAATGAGAAATTCCAGCCTAAGGTAATCCAGGTTAATCCAAAAACCCTCGAGGAGCAGCAGAATACTTCATATGCCCTGGGATACCGGCAATATAACGATCAGTTAAATACAACCCTTTTCAATACACTTGAATGGTCAAAGACATTTGCAACCGTTCACAATGTATTTGTCCTTCTTGGCAACAGCTATGAGAGCTTTTCCAGTTCGAACTTCTCGGCACAGAAGCAGACAGCTCTGGACAATGCCCTGACCGATCTCGATGTCTTTGCCGAGAATCCTGTAGTAGGCGGTTCTTCTTCAAGATCAGCAATTTTGTCATATTTCGGGCGTCTTAACTATAATTTTAACGAGAGATATCTTCTCGAGGTTAACTTCAGGTATGACGGTTCATCCCGTTTTGCAAAAGGGAACCGCTGGGGCTTCTTCCCGTCATTCTCGCTTGGCTGGCGCCTCGATCAGGAAAGCTTTATGCAGAATATCGACTGGATATCATCCCTGAAGCCAAGGTTCTCATGGGGCAGTATAGGTAATCAGGAAATATCATTGTTTGCTTATACCAATAGCGTAGTTCTCGGGCAGGATTATACTTTTGGCTCTACAGTTCAGCAGGGAGCTGCGGTAACAGCCAGTGCGGATCCAAACATTTCCTGGGAAACAACTACCATGACCAACCTGGGGGTTGATGCCAGTCTGTTCGACAGTAAACTCAATATTACACTTGATCTTTATAATAAAGATACAAAGGATATTCTGAGGGCTGTGAATCTTCCCAGTCAGGTTGGTGACTGGGCTGGTCCTACAAGCAATGTAGGCCGTGTCAACAATAAAGGTATTGAAATAGGTGCCAATTACAGAAATACCTGGAATGGGATTACTTTTGAAGTCGGCGGAGATTTTGCTTTCAACAGGAACGAGGTTGTGGACCTTGACGGACAGCAGATAATTTCGGGGAGATACACTACAGCGGAAGGACATCCGATAGATTGCTATTATATTTATGAAGCGATCGGACTTTTTGAATCTGATAAAGAAGTAGCGGCACATGCATTCCAGAATGTCGCAACCAAAGCTGGATTCATTAAATATAAAGATCAGAACAATGACAAAAAGATTGATGCTAATGACAGGATAATCGTTCATGGTGTTATTCCGAAAATAAACTATGCATTCAATCTCGGAGCAGAATATAAAGGTGTTAACCTGGCCGCGTTTTTCCAGGGTGTAGGCAAGATTTATACATATCCGCAGCATAATATCAGCTACCCTTTCTATAATGGGGCCGGCTTTACAAAGGAATGGCAGACGGATTCATGGACACCTGAGAACAAGAATTCAAAATTACCCATCCTAACTACAAGTACGGGGAATATTCTTAATTTCTCCAATTCCACATTCTGGTTGCAGAATGCATCTTACCTCAGGCTGAAGAACCTTCAGCTCGGCTATACTTTCCCGGTCGCCTGGACCAGTAAATTATCGATGAAGGAACTTAAGGTCTTTGTCAATGGTCAAAACATTCTTACCTTCTCAAAGATGAAAAAATTCGATCCCGAGAAAAATATGAAGAATGACAATATATTCGAATATCCTTCAATAAAGGTATTCTCAGCAGGATTGAATGTAACCTTCTAAATCTTACGACAATGAAAAAAATACATATAATAACAATTCTGGTTGCAGTATTCATTTTTATGATGAGCTGCAGCGAAAGTCTGCTGGATTTAAATCCGACAAACAAATACACTGAAGATATCTTCTGGAAATCGGAAACCCAGGCTGATGCAGGTCTGGCAGCTTGTTATGAGACACTAAGGAACACTGGTATTTACGGAGGCGGCGGTTGGACAACCCCCCTGTGGGAGGAAACTGCGACTCCAAATGCAACTGATTATAACAGTTCATCTGGATTTTATCAGATAGGAGGTGGAACACACGATGCCTCCAATACTGGGATCATTAATAACCGCTGGGGCCATTCTTATGAAGGGATTGGAAGATGCAATACACTCATCGACCGCATCGGAGATATTGCTATGTCCGAGACCAAGAAAACAACAATGATAGCCGAAGCTAAATTTCTGAGAGCAGTCTATTACAGCCTGCTTATTAATTACTACGGCGATGCTCCGCTTATTCTTGAAGCTCCGAAGCTTGAGCATAAAACCCTTCCAAGAACCCCGAAAGATCAGATATTTACACAGATCATTAAGGATCTCGATGAGGCTGCTGCTGTTTTACCGGTCAATGCGGCTATGCCGGGCAAGCCCACTAAAGGCGCATGCTATGCCCTGAAAGCCAGACAGTATTTATATCATGGGAAATTTTCTGAAGCTGCCACCAGTGCAAAGCAGGTGATGGATATGAACAAATACAGCCTGTTCCCTGATTACAGGGCTCTGTTCATGCCGGAAAATGAAAACAACCAGGAAGTTATCTTCGATGTTCAGTATCTCTATCCGAATTACTGCCATTCGTTCGATCTTATTAACCGGCAGTACAATACAAATGCACCACTGCGTGACCTGGTTGATGCCTACCTTATGAAGGACGGATCAACAATTGAGGAATCAGCTGATTATAATGCAGCTACATACTGGGAAAACAGGGATCCCCGTTTCAGGATGACACTGGTCTGGCCAGGTTCAAAATATATGGGAAAAACAGTGACAAACACCCAGTTTGCCCAGACCGGTTATACTTTTAAGAAGTATGGTATTTATGATGAGGATAATCAGTATAATAAAGTGATCCTGAATGCCAGCGAATCTGATATCAACTACATCGTTCTGCGATATGCTGATATTCTGCTTATGTATGCAGAAGCCAAGACTGAACTGAACGAAGTAGATCAGAGTGTTTTCGATGCATTTAATCTTGTAAGGACAAGAGCTGGAATGCCCGGACTTCAGTCAACCGATCCTTCATTGCCCACTTATGTTGCTATGGGAGACCAGGAAGAAATGCGTAAGGCAATAAGGCTTGAAAGGAGAATTGAATTCGCCGCTGAAGGGTATTATTATATGGATATTCTTCGCTGGAAGATTGCACATATTGTGAATAATGGTCCGATCTTTACATATAATTATACGCAAAAGCTTGTAAGGAAATTCACAAATCCAAGGGATTATCTGTGGCCGGTTCCATCATATGAAATACAGGAAAACCCGGCACTGGCGCCAAATAACGCGGGCTGGTAAGCTGGAAAGATGCAGGACTGCCGGTAAACAATAAAAATTTTTCGTTACGGCAGTCCTTTTTTGTTTTTAACCAAATAAATTATAATTATGGCAAGATCTTTTTTTAATCTGTTCCTAATATTGCTTTTCCTCAATTTATCAGGCTGTATGGGGGAAAAGGAAAGATTGGTAAATGCATGGAAACCAGGAACATCATCGGGATTATTTGATGAATTTTCCCAATCTGAATTTGATGAATTCAGGAACGAGGGGATTAATTGTATTGAAATAGGTTCCGGTGTGTTCAGTAAGAAAACACAGGAAGAAAAAGAAACCTGGGTAGAAGACATAAGGCAGAAAACAGAAAAAAGCGGAATAAGAGTCTGGTCAATTCATCTGCCGTTCTCAAGGATTTACGATATTTCTTCTGTTAACGACACTCACCGTGTCAACATGATCAGGGAATGCTCAGATATAATTGCTTTGTGTGAACCATTGGATCCTCAGAAATTCGTCATTCACGGCAGTTCAGAACCTATTGCTGATTCTGCAAGAGCTGAAAGAATTGCAAATTGTATCGGGTCACTGAAAATACTGACTGAAGAAGTAAAGAAGTATAATGCAAGAATAGCTATTGAGTGCCTGCCAAGAACCTGTCTTGGAAATACAGCTGATGAACTGGTTATGATAGTTAATTCGGTGGGGAACGGACTTGAGGTTTGCTTCGATTCAAATCATCTTCTTAAGGAAAAGCCCGAGGAGTTTGCAGCAAAGGCAGGAAGCCTGATTACAACAGTACATATGTCTGATTATGATGGTATTGATGAGAGACACTGGTTGCCCGGGATGGGGATAATAAACTGGACCAATGTTATAAGTGAACTGGTCAGAGCTGGTTATAACGGACCTTTTATGTTTGAAGCTTCAAGGAGAAAACCGGCTGCCGACGGCACCACGGATAAAACCAAACTAACGGCTGAAGAGCTTGTCGGAAGCTTTAACCAGTTGAAAAATAATTATCTGGGATCTCTGAAGTAGACCTGTCCTTATAAAGAACCTGAAATGAAATATTTAAGATTATTCATTGTTCTCCTGATAGTTCTGACCGGTTGTTGTGCATCAAAATCCGGCAATAAAAATTCAATTCATACATTTAAGATTAACAGTACCGGAGAATTAAAAGAATTTTTTTCTTACTCATCTGACAGGATACCTTTTATATGTGCCCACAGGGGAGGAAGCAGGGAGACCTTCCCTGAGAACTGCATTGCCACATTCGAAAATACACTGAGCAAGGTTCATGCGATGATCGAAGTTGATCCACGGTATACAAAGGACAGTGTTATTGTGTTGATGCATGATCCGATTCTGGACAGGACGACGAGCGGGACAGGCAGGGTCAGTGATTATACATATGAAGAACTTAAAGCGCTCCGGTTAAAGGATACTGAGGGAAATATAACCGGCCATCGTATCCCAACACTTGATGAAGCGCTTGAATGGGCTAAAGGCAAAACCATTCTGGTGCTT
>JAKQPD010000385.1 GCA_029564935.1 Bacteroidota bacterium | reverse complement strand
ACTTTTATTCTCCGGAACTCTTTTAACAGAAAATCCGCATATCTCGAAAATCCCAGATCGGTCAGGTGAACACCATCAACAGTGGATTCGGAGTCGGTACCTTTTCCCCCGCTTTGCTCAATGTAATATATATTTCTGAATCCCCTGTTCTTCATCTCATCAAACTCTTTTTTAAGGGCAATGTTCTTTGCATTCTCCGCATCCCTTGTCTTTTGATCAAGATACGATTTATCATTCAGCAGCCCCTCGACAAATACAATCTGTGTGCCGGGATGTTTCTCCCGTATTATTTCAACAAGCGGAATGGCATTTTCATGTATCTGTTCCGGAGTCATGTTGTTTGTCCCGTCGAGGACATAAAACAGAGCGTCAATGCCCGAAATAAGTTCTGCGAGAGGCTTCTCCATTCTTCCGTTACCACTGAATCCGAAATTAATACATTCAACATCAAGTTTTCTTGATATGATGCTGGTATGTACCATTCCCGGACGCGAGGCGCATCCACCCTGGGTAATGCTCGTTCCATAAAAGACAATTGGTTTATTATTTGTTCTTTCCGGTTTTAAAATACTGCTCAGACTGTCAATACCTATCTCAAGCTCAGTAACACCGTCATAAAGCGGCAGATACAATCTGTATTCCCTCATAACAGGATCCATATTGCTGATAAGCAGATAATCATTTACCTTCCCCGCCGGCCTTGCCGTATTCAGATACTGCCACTTTCCGTTATTCCGGAAATAAAGGTCAATCCCTTTTATCCCGGTTTCTGCCATATGATTCATTTTTGCATCATTCAGCAGTTCCCATTTTACCCTTATTGTTGTTGAATTTGAGAGGAACCTTACTGATATACCTGCCGAACTCTTTGATAAGCTCCAGACAGCATCCCTGACTTTGCCCTTGTATGATGAAGGAAGTCTGTCGTAAAGATTTTCTTTTTCAGAGTCAGTCAGGGTAGTCCCTTCAATCAGGAAAAAATCATGGTCATAATATTTAATACCGCTTTTTTCAGATGTTACATTCTGTCCAGAGACCAGTTGTGACACAAAACCAAAAATCAGAGCAAAAAAGAAATTTCTCATAATTCTACCATTTAAATTCAGTGAATGCTTCATACATTGCCTTTATATTTTCAAGAGGAACATCTTCGCTTATTTCACCGCAGGCCACTATCCCTCCGTCAGGAGTACCGAGGTTATGGAACAGGCCGGATACATATTCCTTTACCTCATGGGGAGAAACAAATGGCAATACTTTCTGACGGTCAATATCGGTCCTGAAAGCTATTTCCCCTGCATATCTTTTCAGTTCATTTATATCCATAACAGATGCCTGGCAATTAATGACATCCACACCCAGTTCAATAATATCAGGCATTATTTCAAGAATATTTCCATCACTATGGAACCATACATCGAGACCGTGATTCTTGACTTTTGAAAACATTTCTCTATAAACTGGCTTGAAGAACGACCTCCAGAGATCAGGAGGTATCAGCAGGTTATCCTGGCTTCCCCAGTCATCAGCGAAATGAAGGCCCTGGTAATCATTTTCCAGCCATTTATCGAGCCATGCGAGGTTAAACTTAAGAAGATCGTCCCGCAGACGGTATACTTCAGGCGTCTGAAGTGTCAGGGCTACAAGAAGGTTCTCAAAACCCACAAGCTGTTGCATCTGTTCAAAGAATATGATCCATGCTCCCCTGGCATAATATTCATCACTGTGCCCTGACATATGTCCGCTGTAAAGCCTGTATTTCGGAACTCCGGCGCTGAATATCTCAGGCCATTTGAAATCATCATAATCCGAAAGATCCGGTTTTATCGGATAGACAATGGGGATTCCGCACCTTCCTTCGACAGTCACCCACCATCCTGTGCCCCAGTCATCAAAATGCTTTCCAAACTTATATAATGGAGGCAGTTTATCAGGTGGAAGATCCGGTAAAAGATGCCATCCGAAATCTTCGTGAAATGAATTGATTATTCCAGAAAGCCTTTCGCCGTAATTATATTGTGCAGAAGGAAGTATGGCATGTGAAATAGGGGGCCTGTCAGGTTTCATGAATTTAATCGCCCTTTCAACTCTCTCTCTGCTTTTCATTTCTTTTCCTTAATTTCTAACTTTAATAATTCGTGTACTTTGTGTATCCTTTGTGCGCCTTAGTGGTTAAATTTTATTTTATCGATAATTTAAGAGTTTCGATGGAATGACTTCCAACCTTTAAGGATATTGATTTTGAACTGAATGTCGTGGATTTTCCGTTATATTCAAGCATGTCAGTAATTTCAGCGCCACTTATCTTAAACCAGCTGTTAAGGTTTACATTTGTTTCACCCCGTCCTGTTTCATAAAGCCTTAAAATAACGTTGTTATCATCTTCGGCTTTTTTAATTGCCGAAACCGATATATCAGGCGAATCGACGGAAAAGAAGCTGATTTCTTCATGCAGAATAGCCGATTTTGCCTGAACCGGATCAACAATAGTTATCAGTTTTTCGTTGGGCTGACGTCCCTGTTTAAAGCCGTTCTCCTTACCGGGTTTATGTGATGTAAGAGAAAAGCTGAAATAATGATTCCCGGTCTGCAGATATTCATTACCCTCCCCGTGACAGCTCCTGCGGGAAGCCAGCATAATCGGCTGAAGGAAAGTTGCCCCTCCTGCCATACCTGTAGGATCAACATAATCTGCCACTGCAGTGCTGGAACTGAGAGTCACTCCGAACCGTTCATCAGAGGCTCCGATAAAGTTCTCAATTCCCCTTGGGTGAACATCGGCACAATTTGTTGTATATCTTTCTCCTGCTGCTCCTTCTATTTCATCATTCCCTACTTCAAGCACGCCGAAAGGCACTTCATAATATACTTTACCATTCTTCATATTAAGCGGCAATGCAAATCGGTATTCCCTGTAAAGAAGCCCTTCCCAGTTTAACAATGCCGTTTCAAAATCTATCCTCTTCAGATCATTGTAAACAATTAATCTTGTCTCCACAACCGCATTCCTTATCGGCTGTCTCACTTTCAATGAAGTAAAAACCGGCCCTGACATTTCTGTTTGCCAGGAAGGGGAATAGTTTGAGACCTTGTCAAAACCTTCCATTTCAGGTTGCTGAACATCAGCAAATTCACCGGCACCGTTCCCGACAGATTTCATTGTGAAAACATCTCCGCCAAGGATCTCACCGGTATTCAGTAATTCTACATTCAGTTCCTTGTCAAAAATACTCTTCACACAACCTTTTTCCGGAATGATCCTGTAGTAAGAAGTTTCAATCTTAGCTAAATCAGGTTGGTTCAAGGTAACCGGATTCTTTTGCGGGACGGCATAATAAGTTTTATACCCGATTGAAGGGACATCCCGTGCAATAAATGTAGCGCTTATCCTTTTTAAACTGTTGTCCTCATACTTTTCAGCTTCTGTGACCTGCACCGGAACTGCTTTCCCTGATGCATCAGCAATACCTATTCCGAAGGCCTGTCCCGGATCAAAACCCATACTGAAAGTTACAGGGTCATCCCGTTTCCACGATAAACTGTTGAAGACAATGACCGGGATACCTTTCTTTGGATTTGTTTTGATCACTGATGCAATATTCCTCAGCGCTTCATCTGTCATTGCCCTGGCCTCACCAAGAGATTTTTCAAATTTCCCAAGAAATATAGCATCAGTTGATTCACCACCTTTCCCTCCCCAGCCGTGATCGGGATAAATTTTGGATTCCCAGGCGTTATTGAGTCTCTCTTCAGGATAATTCCGGAAAGATCCCTGAAGTAAGGCATCAATAGTGGAGAATTTTTCTGCAACTGTCATCATTATATCGCCCTCACGTGATGCCTTCAGAGCCCATTCATGAGATGGTCCGTGAATATATAACCATACAGCCGGTCTCTCTCCGGTTATACTTTTCATATCAGGATTTGCACTTCTGAATCTTTCCATAAATTCAGGAAATGTAACAAGCCTTATTTTTGGAAGGGTCAGATCAATCTGAATTCCCTGTTCGTTTTTATAACCTGTAAAACTGTTCCATTGTGAGATCAGAGAAGAATAATCTTTTGCAGGACTCATATCCCAGTCTGAGATGAAAGGAATCACCGGTTTCAGGTCTGGTTGTGAATTATATCCCCTGGCCCAGTACATTGCTTTCTGAGCCAGTGTTCCGGCTGCCTCCGGAAAGGGCTTGCTTAGAAAGGTAAAATCTTCGGCATAATGACCCGGTGAATATGCATATACAAAAGATCCATCCGGGCTGTACCATTTATAAACACCTTTTTCGTGACGAGACATGAAAAGGTTCTTTGTCCCTGACTTTGCCATGATCTGTGCCATCTGCATAGTCCTGCCCGGAACGTCGGGATTCCAGTAGCTGTCGGGAAAATATCCGTCAAGGTTCTTCTTAACCCACCTAGCTCCGAGATAAAACTGTCTTACAAGCGACTCGCCACTGTACATCTCTTCATAAGGCATCTGGTATGTCGATCCGCATGAGAGCCTCCCGTCCCTGAGCATTCCTGATATTACAGATTTAGCTTCGGGATGCCTCCCTATATACTCTTTTATCATGAGCACATCTTCAATATCGAACCTGTATCCCGGGTCTTTGGATGCTGCCTTAAGGAGAGGGGTCATAAGCATTGTATCCCTCTCAATTATACATTTCTCAAGAAAATCCATCCACGCAAGATCCTGATGGCTCGAATTCATAAGAAGAATCTCACCATTTTTCAGAGCAGAGCCGGATAATTCAATAATGCTCTGTGATGGAAATTTTTGAAGATCATTACTACCGGAAATATTTTCCGCCTGCTGGGAAAATACCGGAAAACATAAAAGCAAAACCAGAAACAAGCACGAGAATCTTTTCATTTACTTCTAATGTTTAATTCGTAAATATTCATACAATACTGTCTTCCTTAGTGCTCTTTGCGATAACCTTCGTGTCCCTGTCTGACTGGCATCAGCCAGGCAGGCTTTGCGGTAAAGGAAGAATTGTTGTTTAACCGCAAAGTGTACCACCTTAGAAAACTCAGGAACATCACTATATTAACTCCAGCCCTTCTTGCCACCCCTTGCCCCCAGGGGGGCGCTCAGACTAACAAGTCCCCCTTTGGGCCTGCCTGCCGAAGCGACAGCGAAGGCAGGGATTTAGGGGTGAATTATATAGTAGCACTAAGGGTTAGTTTAAAGTAATTGTGTATTCTGTCCTGGTACTTCCAGGTTGGCAGATCAGTATCTTGTCCTTCGTTAATTTTACAACTCTCCAGTTGGTTGCATCATATCCCAGGGCACCGGTTCTTACCTGAGTTAAAACATCCCCGTCGGGCAGATTATACCTGTTAATGTCATTTACATGATTGTGCCCCGCAAAGATCAATGTTGATGAAGAATTCTTTTCAACCACGCTGAACAGGTTAAATACCTCTGTTTTTGATGAATGGATTGATGTTGCTTCCGTGAGTATCTTATCATCGACAGGTTTTCCTTTCGGGAGTGGAATATGCATGAAAATTATTTCAACGTCTGAGGGAGAAGCATTCATCTCGGCGTCGAGCCATCTGAGCTGGAAGGGGTCGACTGAAAATGAAAGTTCCCCGTCAGATATTTCAGTTGTTGAGTAATATGCATCGTCAAGAAATATCAGCCTGAAAGTAGTGGTATCAATTTTATAAACATGGCTGTAGTAAGTTCCGTCTTTGAAGCATGGAACATTTCTCATCCAGGCAGCTCTTGCTTTTCCTGCCTGAAGCTGGTTATTACCTGCCCACGGACCAGGAGTGATCCGGTAACTGGCAATATCGTGGTTCCCGAGAGTAAGGTATACCGGCAATTTAGTGTTATCAAGTAATCTTGCATACTGTTCGATCTGGGTGTCAAGCATAGCTCCTTTTTCTGTTTCAGCTTCATAGTAATCAATATTATCCCCCGTAACCACAATAAAATCAGCATTTACTTTTTCAGGAACTGTTTTCAGGAATCCGGGATAAGTGTTGATACCGTTGCCAAAATGCTGCCTTTTTTGCACAAAAGCAGGGTGATAACCGGTAAGATTGCAGATATGTACATCCGAAATATGAATAAAAGTCAGAGTGTC
>JAKQPD010000369.1 GCA_029564935.1 Bacteroidota bacterium | reverse complement strand
TTTTCAATTCTGATATCTCCCGGCAAATGTCCCAGCCAGTTCAGTTTATTTCCCGCGAAATATATAACCAGCCCGGCGATGACAAGAATTATGCCTGCAACTATTAAGATTTTACCCGTCTGCTGCATTTGTTGTATGTTTATGAAAGCGGTGAATATACAAAAAATTGTTTTGCTTTGTCAGCTGTAGTGCCGTAACGATATAACGCCATAACACCATAACACAGCAACACCGTAACACCGCAACACCGCAACACCGCAACACCATAACGCCGGTGCGCCTTTGTGCCGTTGTGCCTCTGTGCCCGTTGTGCCTCTGCGCCCGTCGATTTTATTATTACATTTACCGCCACTTAATCACATGGAAACCCGTATAATTATCTCCCAGATCTTCATGCTGGCAGTGGTGGTGCTGATCGGTGCAATAACTGCCCGGTTTAAGGTTATCACACCGGAACTAAAAGATATGTTGTCGAAACTGATATTCAACATATCTCTTCCGCTTATGTTATTCACGAATTTTCTTAAGATCGGAGCAACACCCCGGCTGATAGCAAACAGCCTTACAGTCTTGTCAGTAGCCGGATTTGTAATTCTTTTTCTCCTGTTATTTGGATGGATATCAACAAGGTTATTTAAAATAAGAGACCGGGAAGCTGCTGTGTTCAAAGCACATTCTATGTTCGGGAATACAATATTCCTGGGTTTTCCTCTTATAACAGCATTGTATGGGGCAGAGGGACTACTTTATGCCACAATGTTCCAGCTAATTTCAAATATTCTGATGTGGACTGTTGGTGTGGTTGTCCTTTCACACGGGAATGGTGTTTCGTGGAAAAAAAGCATCCTCAGAGTGTTAAATCCGAATACAATTGCCACTTTGATAGGTCTGGTTTTCTTCCTGTTTTCAATTAAACTTCCTGAAATACTATTAAAGCCATTGTCGGAGCTTGGTTCTGCAAATACATGGTTATCAATGCTCTATATTGGAGCCATGCTTGTATTTGCTAACGTCGGAGATCTTTTAAAAACAAAGAGCATTTATATCCTGAGTTTTAACAGACTTATTCTGGCGCCTGCAATTCTTATTTCAATTTTTTATATTTTTAGCGCTATTGCAGGTCTGGCTCCTGACAAGCTGGTTTCTTCAGTAATAATCCTGGAAGCCTCAATGCCTTGCATGGCAACTGTCGTTATAATGGCAAAAGAATTTGGAGCAGACGATCACCTTGCTGTCGGAAATGTTTTTATCTCTACTATTGTAAGCATACTAACATTACCGATTGTAGTGATGGCGATAAACAGGTTTTTGTAAGGTGATCGGTAATCGGTGATCGGTAATCGGTGATCGGTGATCGGTGATCGGTAATCGGTAATCGGTAATCGGTGATCAGTAACCAGCAACAAGCAACTATTACTATAAATAATAATGCGTAAATTATTAATATACATTATTCTGTCATTTTTTCCCGGTTATCTGAAGGGGCAGCAACCCGACACTATTGCATTGCAGGATACTGTACTTTCAAGGACTCTTTCGGAAATAGTCATTACAGCCAACAGATTCGGTTCTGTCGGGATAAATACACCGGAAGCAATTAAAGTTGCTGATGAATTATCTATAAGAGAAAATCAGCTGAGGACAGTTCCTGAAGCTCTAAGTATTACTCCCGGGGTTTTTGTCCAGAAGACAAACCATGGAGGTGGATCTCCTTTTGTCCGGGGTCTGACAGGTAACCAAACCCTTCTGCTCCTTGACGGAGTAAGGCTCAGTAACTCGACTACCCGTTATGGTCCAAACCAGTATTTCAACACTATAGATGTTTTCAGCATAGAAAAAATGGAGGTACTCAGAGGCAGCGGATCCGTTCAGTACGGGTCAGATGCCATCGGTGGTACCATCCAGGCCTTCAGCCACCAGCTCAGAACAACTGATGAATCGTTATGGGGTTCATCACTGCTTACAAGATTTGCCACTCACGGGATGGAACAAAGCATCAGAGGAGG
>JAKQPD010000354.1 GCA_029564935.1 Bacteroidota bacterium | reverse complement strand
ATCAAGGTCGAGAATATACTGATGCAGTTCCTTGTCAAGCTGAACCTGCAGATCAAGCCTGGTCTCCTTCATCTTTAAAGCCGATGATTCATTAATTTTTATGGAAGCTCTGAGAGAACTGTGTGCAGATTTTTTCTGTATTAAAACCTGCTTCGACCTTTCATATTCGCTCAGCGTTATCGAATGAAGGCTGCTGTAAAATAATACCGAATCCCGCTCATAACTCCGGAAAACAAGTTTGAGATCTTCTTCTGACAGCCTCTCCTGTGTAAGAAGCTCGGCAGTGTATTCCTGTTGATTTCTTATCTGTTGTTCAAGTAACTTAAGTTTTGAAAGAATGTAAGACTGCTTCAGGTATTCTCTAAACTGAAAGAAGTATGTCACAAACCGCGAATAGCTTGTCTGAATTTCACCTAATGAAAGAGTTTCAGGAGGAATATATTTCGCAACTTTATTCCGCCAGTCCGGATTATAGTCAAGTGTGTCAAGAAATTCAACAAGAGCAAGTAAATCCTCATAAACAGCAGTATTTTCAATAATTGCCACTGACTGATCCGTTGTAACATCTTCCCCATTGTCAACCAACAGCCTTTCAATTTTGCCTCCCGATTTTGCAACAAGCGGGGCAGGAGAGTTATAAGTTGTAATAGTTACAGGCGCTGTAACAATATCCGTATAGTTGATAAACCATGTCACCCCGAGAATCGCCAGGATAATAGCAAAAAAGAGAAACAATCCCCATCTCAGGAATCGCCCGGGTATTTCGGACATCACCTCCTGAAGTTCGGGGCTTCTTATTTCGTGTTTGTCTATTTCGGGCATTATGGTTAATACTCTATTTTATTTCAAATGTTGAAGGCTGAGAGCTGGGGGCTGAGAGCTAAGGGCAAATCTTCCTAACTCTTAGCCTAAAGACCCTTGCTCCCTGCTCCCTGCTCCCTGCTCCCTGCTCTTTGCTCCCCGCTCTTTGCTCCTTGCTCCCCGCCCTCAGCCTCCCAGTTCCAGCTGATCCTTCACCAAGTTATAATATGCTCCTTTCTTTTCAACCAGTTCCCTGTGTGTTCCTTTCTCAGCTACTTCTCCTCTTTGGAGTACAACGATCTGATCGGCATTTTTTACCGTACTGAGCCTGTGCGCTACAATGACAACTGTTTTCCCTTTAAAGAATGTACCAAGGTTATCCATGATCGTCCTTTCGTTTGTTGCATCAAGAGCATTCGTCGCTTCATCGAAAATTATAAAATCAGGTTCCTTGTAAACTGCCCTGGCGATAAGAAGTCTTTGCTTCTGACCGGTACTCAGGCCCTGTCCGTCATTCCCGATCCTGGTATTGTAATCCAGGGGCAGGCTGTCGATATACTCCTTTATATTTGCAGTCTTTGCCGCCCTGTCTGTCTTTTCCTTATCGGGAATATCATCGGCAAGACCAATATTGCCGGCTATTGAATCAGCGAAAATATTTCCCTCCTGCATCACAACGCCGCATCTTTTTCTCCATTCTGCCTGGCTGAATCTTTTAAGTGGAGTGCCGTTCAATGATATCTCTCCTTTCACAGGTTCATAGAAACCAAGCATCAGTTTCAAAAGCGTTGTCTTGCCGCTGCCGCTTATACCGACTATTGCAGTGATCTTTTTAGCCGGGATAGTTAATGAAACGTTGTTAAGTACTTTTTCGGAATGCGGTCCCTCGTACTGAAAAAAGAGGTTTTTTATTTCAATATCCTTATCTGCGGGGATTTCTCTTATCTTATCATCTTCAGGTTTC
>JAKQPD010000352.1 GCA_029564935.1 Bacteroidota bacterium | reverse complement strand
AAGCTCATGTTCACTTCCTCCGACCTTCCGCTTAATTGCTCCGCCGTCTGACAGTGGTACTCCGAAAGCCCTTGCTATATCACCTTTCTCGTCGGAAAGAAGGGTGAAGTTAAGATTTTCAGCCTGTTTGAAAAGTCTGAGATTTTCAATCTTATCACCACTCACCCCAACTACCTCAACTCCTGCTGCTTTCAGATCATCTTTATGATCACGGTAGGAACATGCCTGCTTCGTACATCCTCCGGTCATTGCGGCAGGATAGAAGTAAACAACTATATAATTATTCCCAAGGAAACTGCTGATATCCCAGGTACTGCCATCATCAGCCGGGGCTTTGAATAAAGGAGCCTTATCTCCGACCGACAGTCCCTGCTGACCTGATAAAGTCAGTGAAATCAAAGTCAGAAATGCAATTGAAAATATATTTTTTCCCATTTTATGATATTTACAATATATAACAAAGATGCTTTGAATTTGTTTTACAATAATTTCGCCCCGCCATACTCTGATGCTCACGGAACATTTATGGATTTCAGACGTTTAATGAATCCGGAGTCATGTTAAAAGAAAAATAATATTAAAAAGTTAATTTTATCTTCAGGGCTTTTGCTGATTCTTAATCTGGTCAAGATGATCCGCAATCTGGTTATAATTGATCCAGATCATTGCTGCGTCAGGATCAAAAAAGAAATATCTCCATTTCGATCCCTCTTCCCTTAGCCTCCATAATTCGAGATTCTTTTTCGGCCAGTCTGCATTAGCAAAATAGAGCTGTGCCGTGAAATAATCAATAAGTCCTTCAATATCAACTTCTTCACGTATCTTCTCATAAAATTCAGAGGATGATTGATCAGCATTCCTTATATAATCTGTCAGCCTGTTATATTCATTTATGTCGCCTTCCTCGACAATAGTATCCCATTCATAACCGATAATATCCAGGTCAGGATCGATGATTATTTGATAATGTCACGGAAACCGGTGAATCGTACATCCCCCCGGGGTAGTTGATAATTAATTCATCCTTATTATAATTAACAGTAATTATCTCAGAATTATTATTTGTGATTCCAGGGGAAGGTTTCATTACGACCAGGTTACCCGTTCCGTCAGGGAATCTTGCGATTGTATGATCCGTTGGTATGCAAACCGGTTTGATTTCATCGGCAATATTACCATTATGATCTATCAGGAACAGGGATTCCCGCATGTTTCCAAGCTTAAAATCTGTATGCATCTGATCCTTTTTCTTAATGTCCTTCCCTGATGCAAATACGACAATGTAAGCTCCGGGCTCAATACGGCACTCCGGGAAATGCCAGAACTGACTTTTACTCGTATCGTCAGTCACTTTATATTCAACCAGATCCATATGATGACTGCCCTGATTATACAATTCGAACCAGTCCGGGGTATCGTTATCTTTGTCATACAATATGTTTTTATTGGAATAACAAACCTCATTGATGACAAGGTTCTGTGCAAGACACTGAATCGGGATTAAAATAACTGCGAATATTATCAGCCTGGGTCTCATCATTCAAGCCGTATGGTTATCTCCTGTGATTATCTGTTCATGAAATTCAATCCAAGGTGTATTACGATCATATCGTAATGAAGCTTCTGGTCATATTCGTGCGATGATGGTGAATCATACTCAACGCTGGCGCACTGGTGCCTGTATGAACAATGAAACATTATATCTGATTTCTTCCCGAGAAAGATCAACACGCTGATATGTTATTAATGAATCAGACCTGTCCTGACCTGTGGCCGGCGACGGGAAAAATATAACAATCAGGATTATTATACCCGGTATTCTGTGCATGACTATAAAGATATTTTTACAGAAGAGCCTGATTAATAATTAAATAATCAACCCGGGATAAAAACGTTCGCATCCGGGGTACTGTCCTTTTGTCGTAATATATACAATGTGCATAAAAATACACCTTTTTACAGTAAATTAAAAGAGAAGAGAAAACTCCGAAAAATAAGCCCTCCCGGATATATGCTTTCCGGTATACTTACCTACGTATTTTAATACGTATTTTAATACGTATTTTAATACGTATTTTATTGGTCGGCCTCTCACTTAATCCCTACATCGGGGAATTGCCTCTCCCTAAATTGATCCAGGTTTGTTGAATGCAGTCCCCCTCTCACTCCGGAAGAGGGGGATTTAGGGGGTGAGGCCGGACACCTTACAGATATAACACACCGATCAGATTAATTCAAATTCTGTCCGGAATACTATTATCAGAGGAAAAATTAATTGACTTGTATTTACTTGTTTTGTAATTTTACTGAATGAGGAGTCGGCAGTTCTGAATTAACAATTAAATGTTTTGTCATGAAAAAAGTTCTTTTAGGTATTGTTTTAATGCTGATGGTATCGGCATGCGGAAAAAAGCCAGCCAATAATCCCGAGGGAACATGGAAAATGGTCCAAATGCAGATGATCGAAAGAGGAAAAATAACGAATTATTTTTCCGAGCGTTATAAGGTAAGCCAGATCAAAATGTGGTCGGGTAACCATTTCAGCTTCGTAGGGAAATACGAAGTTGATACTACAGCAAGCTACAGGTTTGGGGTAGGTACTTTTACCCTTGACGGAAATATTTATGAGGAAACCATTCTTTATCATTTCGATCAGGCATACGAAGGCAATAAGAACAAGATATGGCTTGACATAAGGAATGATACTCTGCTACATATATTTCCGGTTGATAATGCCGGTAAACCCGATCCGGCAAGGCATTGGATCGAGAAATATATAAGGCTGAACTGATTTTTTCATTTATAGAAGAACTTATCCCGGCTTATTTCTACAAGAAAGCGGCTTGGATAAGAAAGAAAGGCATCATAATTCACAACGAATGAAGGCATTGTGATCAGGAGGTCGTGCTTTGCGCGGCTGCAGGCTACATAAAATAACCTTCTTTCCTCTTCAACTTCCGTTATGCTGTTCAGGGATCTTACTGAAGGGATCAGACCATCCAGGGCATGAGGGATAATAACACTGTACCATTCCAGCCCCTTGGCCGAATGTATAGTTGATATTGTCAGAGGATTGTCTTCTCCCTCATCAATAAGGGGGACTGTTCTGGTGCCGAAATTCTTCGACGGCGGATCGAGCGCAAAGTCAGTAAGGAATTTCTCGAGGTTATCATATCCTGATGCCAGATCAACAAGTACATTTATATCCAGTATCCTTACCTGGTAATCATACTCCCGAGCCTGTAATATCGGAAGATAATACTCCCTGATGATCTCAATTTTTCCGGGAACCGTAATATTCGTGTCCTTTCCCCTTTCAAGCATTATGGCAAGTCTCTTCAGTTCTGTGGCAAACTTGCTCTTCTCATATTCATTAATGTTCAAACCCTTTTCTGCCACAATTTTCCCGATTATCTTCGAGGCAGTCACCATACCCACTCCGGGAATGTACTTAAGTACCCTGTGCCAGGCTACCGCATCATATGGATTCATCATTATCCGCAGGTATGAGATCACATCTTTTACATGCTTCCTTTCATTGAATTTCAGACCACCGACGGCAATATACGGGATGCTTCGCCTGGCAAGTTCGAGTTCAATATACCTGGCATGCCAGAAAGCTCGCACCAGAATCGCGATCTGGTTAAGTGCCACACCCTGTTCTCTGTATTCCAGGATTTTATCAACTATAAATTCAGCCTCGGCTTCCTGATCATATAGCTTTCTCACAACCGGTAAAGCCTCATATTGTATCCTGGAAAAGAGTTTTTTCCTGTATCCGATCTTTGAGTTCAGTATGATCTCATTGGTAAAATCCAGAATTTTCTGGTTGCTCCGGTAATTTTCCTCTATCCTGACGACTTTGCAGCCGGGATATTTTTGGGGAAATCTTAAAATATTCTCATAGTCAGCTCCCCTGAATGAATATATACTTTGCGAATCATCGCCGACAACCATAATATTCGATGACCCTTCAGCCAGGTATTCAACGATCTCTTTCTGTACTACATTGGTATCCTGGTATTCATCGACCATTATATACCTGAATTTTTCATTCAGCCTTTTCCTGAAGATCCTGTTATCCCTGAGGGAATCTCTCAGGACATCCATAAGATCATCATAATCAAACAGATTACATATTTTTTTATATTTTGTGTACCCCTGGCTGATCAGCTCAATCTGGCCGATGAATCCTTTAAGCCCGGTAAACTCATTTTCAATAACCTCCCTTATAGTAAGGTTCCTGTTCCTTGCTGAAGATATTATTTCCTGTATCCTGTTTTTCCTCGGAAAAGCCTTTTCCTTCTTATCAATCTTCAGTTCCGATCTTATCAGATCGATAGTATCGGCTGAATCTTCATCATCGATTATTGTAAAACCGGCTGAGATATTAAGTAATCCTGCATATTTTCTAAGGATATAATTTGAAAATGAATGAAATGTTCCCCCGAAAACCTTTGTTGCCGAAACATCATTGAGAAGCTTCTGAACCCTTCCCAGCATCTCGGATGCTGCCTTTCGTGTAAATGTAAGCAGCAATATATCTTCAGGGTCAATGCCGTTCTCGAGCATGAAGGCTACCCTGTGAACGATTACTCTCGTTTTTCCGCTTCCTGCGCCGGCTATCACAAGAACAGGTCCGTTCAGTGTCACAACAGCTTCAAGCTGTGCACTGTTAAGTTCAGAATTATAATTGATCTTATATGATCTGTCCAGATGTATATCAGCATTTGATGCGGGTCTGCTTTCAATGGCCCGCACTATTGAATTCAGTTCTTCGATCTTACGGATGGTCCTCTGGTCAGATTCAACCACTGGGAAATCGTTAATTGTAATGGAGGTCAGGTCATTGCTGCTTCCGGATGCTTCAGGCGATAAGATGTTCTTCTGCCTCAGCGCCAGACTTTCAATCATATCAAGAAAGTTTTCTCCGGAATTATTTCCCGGCTTACCGGTTTCCGGAGAGATCTCCTTCCTGGTCCCCTGATCCGATTCATCTTTCTCATCCTGATCATCAGGATATATATCATCAGTCATCATAATACGTAAATATAAACGATTTCTTTATGACCTCAGGATTTAAAATACTTATTGTTTAGAGAAGCAGATTGACTAATTTTGAACTTTCATTAAGATTGCCACTTAGGAATGAATATAATAATTGACTACGGGGTTTGCACCAGGTGTGGATTGTGCAGCAGGGTGTGCGGTTCAAAACGTATTATTGTTGAGGATGACGGAAGACCACTCAAGCTGATCGAAGCCGGATGTAATGATTGCGGGCAGTGCATTGCCGTCTGCCCGGTAAATGCAATTATAAACACGAGAACGGATATGAATGAATACACGGAAATGGTTGATCCGGGTATCAGCTTTGACCAGTTCTCGCATCTTGTAAGGAACAGACGAAGCATAAGAAATTTCAGAAAGGATGTTCTTAAACAGGAACATATTGATAAACTAATGCAGGTGGTAAAATATATCCCCACCGGATCGAACAAACAATCACTTAAATATAAATTCATTACCGATCCTGATATCCTGAAGAAGATAAGTAACTCAATGGCATCGAAAATGAGGATCGCGCTGAAGTTATCGGAAAGTTTTCCCGTAAGGTTATTCATGAAGAAAAAAAAGAAAAGCAGTGCATCAAGGCTTGTCGACATCTACTACAGGGAAGGGATTGACACATTTCTCAGGGGAGCTCCGTGTCTTCTTATTATTTATACTGAAGAGAAATATTTCAGGATACCACAATGGGATGCGGGGATTGCCAGTACCACAATTGATCTTGCAGCCCAGACCCTGGGAATAGGAACACTGATGAACGGATATTTTGTCGAGCTGGCAACCAGGTTCAGATCGATCAGAAAACTTGCTCAGCTCAAAAGTAACCAGAGTGTATTAACTGCCATCTGCCTGGGCTACCCGGCTGTAAAGTATAAAAGGGCCGTTTACCGCAGGCCTCTTGATGTGAAAATTCTATGAAAATAAACATTTGAAAAGTATAATATGCCGTTATTTACAAAGGACGAGATCGATGCTATTATTTCCGGGCTGGAATCAAAAGAGAAAGTCTCTGATCTTGGTTATTTCTCCCGACCATTCCGCATATACCGCGGTGAAGAAGCTTTTTTTATTAAATTATACCTCCCTGTGAAGAATGAAAGATTAGTAACATATATAATTAATAATCATGATGAATATATAAAAAAGCTTAAAACAGCAGGTATAAGGATTCCTGAAACATCTATCATATCGAGGCATACAGGGAATAACCATCAGATAATTATCATTCAGGATTCGTTCCGGGATGGTGAATTATTGAGGAACTGTATCATTAAAGCTGATCAGGAAGAACTAAAAGATCTGCTTACAAAGGTTTTCAGTGAAATTGTACAATTCCTGAACAGAAAAGACAGAGAGACCGATATAGGATTTCATCCCACATTAAGGAACTATGCTCTTCATAAAGGTGATCTGTGGTATTTTGATACTTTTCCTCCGATGCTTATGAAACAGAGAGATCTTAACCGACTGATCCTGAGAATGTCACCACACGGAGGCCTGCTGAAAAAGATCATTCCCCTGAGGTTTATTAACAAGGTGACTGATGAATATTACAATTTAGATAAGATGTTTATCGGTATAGTAGGCAGCTGCTGCAGGCTGAGGCCCGATGATGCTGATAAAATTCTCACTTTCAGCAGGGAATATGTAAATCACTCCGATC
>JAKQPD010000336.1 GCA_029564935.1 Bacteroidota bacterium | reverse complement strand
ATTCAGAAATATATATTACATTGAGCAAAGCGGGGGAAAAGGTACCGACTCCGAATCCACTGTTGATGGTGTTCACCTGACCGATCTGGGATTTTCGAGATATGCGGATTTTCTGTTAAAAGAGTTCCGGAGAATAAAAGTCATTGACAGGAAGATGGGAAGGTGAAGGGTTGCTCTTTGTGATGACCTTAGTGCTCTTTGTGGTTAAATGAAATGGATTAATAACCACAGAGTTACACGGAGTTTGCACGGAGTGATTAAAGCCATAACAGTGTTACTCTGTGAAAACCCCGTGTGACTCCGTGGTAAAAAAATATTTATGTATTTTAGTACATATTTAACAAACTGCTCTAAAAATTAAAATTAACTCTGATGAAAATTGGCCTTATCACCGGAATAGCAGGCGCTGTGACAGTTACAGTTACAGGTTGTAATGGCGGTAAAACTGCTGTTGAAAAGAAACCTAACATAATATTCATAATTGCTGATGATCTTGGCTATAACGATCTTGGATGTTATGGTCAGAAAATTATTGAAACGCCAAACTTAGATGCTCTTGCAACTGGCGGAATACGTTTCACCAATTATTACAGCGGCTCACCTGTGAGTGCTCCTTCAAGATGTGTCCTTCTTACCGGAAAGCATACCGGGCATTCCTTTATCCGTGGAAATCATGAATGGCCTGAAAGAGGCGATGTCTGGAATTTTGAAATGATGGAAGCTGATCCCCGGCTTGAAGGTCAGTATCCCATACCTTCTGAATCTGTAACATTCAGTAAAATGCTTAAATCGGCCGGTTATACTACAGGATGTATCGGGAAATGGGGTCTGGGGGCTCCTATGACAGACGGAGTGCCAAATAAGCAGGGATTTGATTTCTTCTTCGGATATAATTGCCAGCGTCAGGCCCATACCTATTATCCGGCTCATCTCTGGAAGAATGAGGAGATCGTAAAGCTTGAAAATCCTTTTGTGATTCCGAGAACAACCGAGCTTGACGGTGATAAGGATCCTTATAAGGAAGAAAGTTATGCAAGGTATAATCTGAAGGACTATGCTCCGGCACTGATGCTCGATGAGGCTCTGTCATTTATCCGGACATCAAAAGACAAGCCTTTCTTTCTTCATTTTACGACTGTAATTCCTCATGTTCCGCTTCAGGCTCCCAAAGAATGGGTAGATAAATACAGGGCTAAGATAGGTGATGAGGAACCTTATCCGGGTAACAGGGGCTATTTCCCCTGCCGTTATCCGATGGCAACCTATGCAGCTATGGTCGGATACCTCGATTATCAGGTTGGCAGACTGGTTGAAGAGCTGAAAAAACAGGGCATTTACGAAAATACAGTAATATTTTTTACAAGTGATAACGGACCTGTTACAACCGGAGGCGCGGTAAGCCAGTTCTTTGAAAATGCAAGACCATTTAACGAAGATTCCGACAAGCTTAAAGGTTCGGTTTATGAGGGAGGAATACATGTTCCTATGATAATCTCATGGCCGGGAAAGATCAAAAAAGCAGCGGTAAGTGATCATATATGTGCTGCGTGGGATTTTTTCCCCACATTCTGCGATATTTCCGGTTCGGAACTCCCTGACGGCCTTGACGGATTGAGTCTCTACCCAACAATGACCGGAAAGGGAAAACAGAAAAAGCATGAATACCTCTATTGGGAATATCCGGAACGAAGAGGTCAGCAGGCTGTAAGGCTCGACGACTGGAAAGGGATAAGGGATTCAACCAGAGATGGAAATATGAAGATCAAACTCTTCAATCTTAGTAATGATATTGCTGAGAAAAATGATATCGCCGGGGAATTTCCGGAAGTGGTAAAACGGATTGAAGAAATCATGATAAAAGAGCATGAGAATCCGGTTGTTGAAAGGTTTAATATCTTTCCTTCACGGCAATAATTTAAACCTTCATATATGAGAACATTAATCGGTGTTATTTTATCGGCAGTTATGGTTTTTTCATTTTCGAATGGATTAATGGGGCAAACAAACCGGATAAAACTTCCTGATAATCCTGATCTTCGGAAGGCTGAGGGAAGGGCTATAGGTCTGGAGCGGGAAATAGATAAAATGCCGGTCTATGCTGATTCCCGGTCACCGTTAGAATCAAGGGTTGAAGATCTTCTTTCCCGTATGACCCTTGAGGAAAAGATCGGCCAGATGAATATGCCATGTGTTTATGAGGGAGGTCTGGGCAAAGATGTTAAATCCAAGTTCGAAGGATGTCGTAAATTTGCCGAAGGTACACAGATTGCCGGGATGGGACCGGGAGGCGGATTTTTCACTCTCCCGAATACAATACTCTTTGAGGGTCCGCGCCAGCAGGCAGAATTCCTGAATGAACTTCAAAAAATTGCACTAGAGAAAACGAGGCTAAGGATACCCCTTCTTATGACCGAAGAAGGAACACATGGTCTGATGTGTTCGGGCGCTACCATTTTCCCCGAAGGACTTGCTCTCGGCAGTACATGGAATATGGATCTTGTTGAAGATATCTATTCTACAGCTGCCCGGGAAGCCAGGGCAATTGGTATTCATCAGTTGTTTACCCTTGTTGTGGAACCAAACAGGGATCCCAGACTGGGGAGGAATGAGGAAGGTTACAGCGAGGATATATACCTTTGCTCACGAATAGCTGAATCAATTGTAAAAGGTGTGCAGGGTGATGATGTTTCTGCTCCTGACAAGGTTGTTGCCGGATTATGTCATTATCCGGGACAGAGCCAGCCGGTAAGCGGACTTGAACGTGGAGCAATGGAAATTTCTGAAAGGAACCTCAGAGAAGTATTTCTCCCTCCCTGGGTTGCCGGAATAAAGAAGAACGGTGCACTTGGCGTAATGGCTACTTATCCTGCAATAGACGGAATCCCCACACACGCTTCAGGGAAAATACTTACCGGAATACTTCGCGAAGAACTCGGTTTTAAAGGTCTGGTTCTTGGAGAAGGAGGAGGAGTCTCTACCCCTGTTTATGAACATGTTGTGCCTTCGCAGAAAGAGGCAGGCGCAATTACACTTAAGTCCGGTCTCGATGTTGGTATTTCATACGAGGAAGGATTCATGCTGAAGATGATTGAGAACGTTAAGGAAGGAAAAGTAAGCATGGAAATGATCGACAGGGCTGTACGGAGAATACTTACACAAAAATTCCGCCTTGGCTTATTTGAAAATCCATATGTCGACCCTGAAAAGGCTGCCGGTGTATCCCATACAAAGGAAAACCAGGACCTGGCGCTAAAGGCAGCAAGGGAAGGAATTGTCCTCCTTAAAAATGAGAAAAACCTGCTGCCGTTAAAAAAAGATATCAGATCCATAGCTGTTATAGGTCCCAATGCAGACAACGGACTGAATCAGCTTGGTGATTATACTGCAAGAGTGGTGCTGCAGGATATTTCCACTATTCTCGATGGTATAAAGGAAAAAGTATCGGGACGGACAAGGATCAATTATGTAAAGGGTTGTAATATTACAGGTACTGATCTGAATGAGATCGGGAAAGCAAAAAGGGCGGCCAGAAGCTCAGATGTCGCGGTTGTTGTAGTTGGTGAATCCCAGACTGACCCGAATACTAACGGTGAAGGTTATGATGTGGCAAGCCTCGATCTGACAGGTATGCAGGAAGAACTCATAAAAGCAGTACATGCTACAGGAACACCGGTTATTGTTGTACTGATCAACGGGAGGCCATTATCGGTAAGATGGATCGCAGAAAATGTTCCGGCAATAGTTGAAGCATGGAATTGCGGCGAACAGGGAGGCAGGGCTGTGTCTGACATTCTATTTGGAGACTTCAATCCTGAAGGACGACTCCCGATAACATTTCCCCGGCATTCAGGACAACTTCCGGTTTATTATAATCATAAACCTTCAAAGGAATACTGGATCAGGCACGGATGGGGAACAGCATATGCTGATATGCCTGCAACACCCTTGTGGGAATTCGGCTATGGACTCGGTTATACATCCTTCGAATACAGTAACCTGACAATTAATCCTGTTGAAAGCGGACCGGAAGGTGAATTTCATATAAGCCTCGATGTGACTAATACCGGGAAAAGATACGGAACAGAAGTTGTGCAGTTATATATCAGAGATGTTATAAGTTCAGTGACCCGTCCGGTAAAAGAGCTGAAAGGTTTTAAGAAAGTAAGACTTGAACCCGGAGAAAAGCAACGGGTTGAGTTAATTATTAATTCCGAACACCTTTCATTTCTTGACCGGAATCTTGAAAGAGTAGTTGAACCCGGAGTTTTTGAGGTTATGGTGGGAACATCATCTGAAAATATCCGCTTAAAAGGTGAATTTCAGGTTAAATAATAAGATTACATAAAGGACACGAAGGAGTACATTAAATTAATGAAATTTATTACTTAAAGAGAATAGGACAATAGCTTTAAATCTTGACCGTCATGAAGAAAACAATTTCTATCAGTTTATTATTCTGCATAGCTCAATTTTATTATTATGCGATAGCACAGGAGACTTCTGCAAATTTTCCATTCCGGAATACAACTCTTTCAACCGAGGAGAGAGTAAATGATCTTGTTTCGAGAATGACCCTGAAGGAGAAAGCCGATCAGCTGGTATTCACTGCACCGGCGATACCGCGGCTTGGTATTCCTTCATATAACTGGTGGAACGAAGCCCTTCACGGAGTTGCCAGGGCAGGTTATGCCACGGTATTTCCTCAATCCATAACAATAGCTAATTCCTGGGATGAAGGACTTATGTACAATGTTGCCAATGCAATATCGGATGAAGCCCGTGCCAAATACCATGAATTTCAAAGGCGTGGCAAAACCGGGATTTACCAGGGGCTTACTTTCTGGTCACCCAACATCAATATTTTCCGTGATCCCAGGTGGGGAAGGGGACATGAAACATATGGTGAAGATCCATTCCTTACCGGGAGGATGGGAATGCAATTTGTTAAGGGGATGCAGGGCGATGATCCCAAATATCTTAAAACAGTAGCCACAGCCAAACATTATGCAGTTCATTCCGGACCCGAACCACTAAGACATTCATTCAATGCAAAAGTAAGCGAGGTTGATCTCAGGGAGACTTATCTTCCTGCTTTCAGGACACTTGTTGTCGACGGAGGTGTATACTCAGTAATGGGAGCTTATAATATGTTCAGGGATTTCCCCTGCTGTGCCAATCCCATCCTTTATGGCATCCTCAGAGATGAATGGGGATTCAAAGGTTATATCGTTTCTGATTGTGGTGCAATAAATGATTTTCACAGATTCACAAAATTTGCAAAAGATGCGGCAGAAGCATCAGCTCAGGCAGTTAAGGCAGGAACCGATCTGGAATGCGGCAGCGACTATAAAAACCTGATGACGGCCTACGAAAGGGGATTACTGACTGAAACAGATATAGATGTGGCAGTAAAAAGGATCTTCACGGCAAGATTTAAGCTGGGTATGTTTGATCCTGATGATATGGTCCCTTATGCCCGGATACCTTACTTTGTGAATTGTTCCGATTACAACAATACTCTGGCACGGAAGGCAGCACAGAAATCAATAGTTCTTCTGAAAAATCAGAACAGTGTTCTCCCTCTTGATAAAGAAAAAATAAAGACAATTGCCGTTATCGGACCTAATGCAGATAATTTTGAAGCTCTGATCGGTAACTATAATGGTATTCCGAAGGATCCGGTAACAGTTCTGAGAGGCATTAAGATTAAGGTGAAGCCAGATACAAAAATTATCTATGCTGAGGGTAGTGATCTGGCAGAAGGTATTCATAATCTGACTGTCATCCCTTCACGTTATCTGCAGACACCCGACGGAAAACAGGGTGTTCTGGGAGAATACTTTAATAACCGGGAGATGAAAGGAGATCCTTCATTTATTCGGATTGAGGATCAGATAAATTTTTACTGGGAACACTTTTCTCCCCGGTATGATATACCGGATGATAATTTCGGAGTAAGATGGACCACATTTCTTGTACCTCCCGTTTCAGGTACTTATGCGATCGGCAGCTGGGGTTCACTGGGCTATGAAATACTGCTTGACGGTAAAAGGATCATTTCCGACAGGAATGAGCATCATGCATTTCATAAAGAGTATGCTGTGGATCTGAAAGCCGGTAATAAATATAAGATTGAAGTTTTGTACAGGAACCAGGGTGGTGATGCAGATATGAAACTATTATGGGCACCTCCACGGCCGGATCTTATCGGAGAAGCTGTTAATGCAGCAAGGACTGCAGATGCAACTATTCTTGTACTTGGCCTTTCCCAGCGTCTTGAGGGTGAAGAGATGCCTGTAAAGATCGAAGGATTTCTCGGAGGCGACAGGACAAATCTCAATCTCCCGGCGCTTCAGGAACAACTTCTTGATGCTGTTACAGCCACCGGGAAGCCGGTTATAGTGGTGCTGATGAATGGAGGAGCGCTCAGTGTAAACAAAGCGCAGGAGAAAGCAGTGGCAGTTCTTCTCGCAGGTTATCCCGGCCAGCAGGGGGGAAATGCCATCGCTGATGTCCTTTTTGGTGATTATAACCCGGGAGGAAGACTTCCTGTTACATATTATAAATCAATTGACCAGATACCGGCTTTCGAAAACTATGATATGACGGGTAAAACGTACAGGTTCTTCAGCCAGGAACCTCTTTATCCCTTCGGATTTGGATTAAGCTATTCAACGTTCAGCTATGGTGATCTGAACATTCCCGAAAAAGCTGTTACAGGTGAAAAAGTAAAAGTATCTGTTAAGGTTACAAATACCGGCAAGGTTGAAGGTGATGAAGTCGTACAGCTTTATCTGACCGACGAAAAAGCCTCAACTCCAAGACCCATCCGACAACTTGAAGGATTTAGCAGGATCTCTTTAAAACCGGGTGAGACCAAAGATGTTGAATTCATTCTTGAACCACGGCAGTTTTCAATTATCAATAAGAAAGATAAAAGAGTCATTGAACCGGGATATTTTACAATTTCGGTCGGAGGAAAGCAACCCGGTTTCAAAGGATATCTGGAT
>JAKQPD010000331.1 GCA_029564935.1 Bacteroidota bacterium | reverse complement strand
TCCTTCACATACTTCATCTCCCCACCCCCCATGTGCGGACTGCACAGATAAATCTTTTTTGCCATACTAACTCAAATAATCAACTCTATATAGGAAACTCTTTACAGAGTCCTGACAGTATGATCAGGTTCTCTTTTTTTTCAGCAAACGATGTGGACATGCTTTATTCCTTCATCTATTTCCCGCTTTATTACCTGTTCTTTTTTGTTGTTATAACCATAAAAACAGATGATTTTTTTATGTTTTTATGGTTATAGGCCTAAGAAATCATCAACTCCTAATAAGTCGACCCTCAAGAAGTCCTGGTTTTCAATAATTCTGTAAAGTAGCATATTTTACTGATCAACTGCCGGTCAGAGAATCCAGGACAAAATATGCGAAATAGGTTCAATTGTGGATTGTTGTCTGTTTTACATGTCATTTTGCAGACATTCAGATACCATTGATATCTAAAAGAAACTCATGATAAATTATCCGGATTAATCACTTCAAACGATTTTACCGGATATGCATTGGTAAAAGTCTTTGAAAGAGCCGCCTTCTTTTCAGGATTCCATTTGAACTCATAAGCCCGGAACACTCCTCCCACTTCTTCGATGTAATCTATTTCCTGTTGCCGGGTTGTTCTCCAGAAAAAGGCCTCTGGCCTTGCCTCCATGTTCGAAGTAAATTTAACCCGTTCACTGATCAGGTAATTCTCCCAGAGAGCGCCGGTATCCACCCTTGACCGCAGAGGAAGGAAGTTGCCAAGTATCGCATTTCTTATGCCGTTATCATAGAAACAAATCTTCTTTCCCTTCCTGATCTCATTCCTCACATTCCTGCTCAATGCAGATAACCTGAAAACAATTTAAGCCTTCTCCAGAAGATCAATGTACCTCTCAACCGTCCCCTGATCAGAACCACAGATCTGTGCAACCTCATTGAAAGAGACCTCACTGCCAACCTGCAGGGCAAGTGCTTTTACGGTTTTTTCAAGCTGGACAGGTTTTTGATACCGCCAATGGCCAGGATATCTTTAAAAAGATAATCTGAGGTTAACTCTTTCAGAATCCTTTTCTCACGACCCTGATTAACCACTACGTCAGGATATGACCCGTATATCAGCCTTTGTTCCAGGGTTCTCCTTTCTTCCAGGAAACCATTGTGTTTTGACAGTTCCCCGAAAGAAAAAGGATATAAATAAAATTCATACTTCCGGTCTGTCTTGCACCGTATAAAACAATCGTTTTATTTTGAAACAAATGCTCCAGTAATACTATTTCGAGATATCATTCAACTATATATTAATCCCAAACAAACATTATATTTTCCGGTTGTAATCGTAAATCATTATGTTTTTGTCCTGAAGCCACCCTCAGGATAACTTGATAATCTCATCAAACCATCTTGTCACTGACTCCCGGTGTGTCACGAAAACAATCGTCACCCGCTCCTTCAGCCGTGCCAGCACCTCCATCACGGTAGCCTCGTTCTCTGCATCAAGTGA
>JAKQPD010000321.1 GCA_029564935.1 Bacteroidota bacterium | reverse complement strand
TCGTGAAATACTCCTTCCTCTGAAGTATATTTTATGTCAGCTTTGACTGGAAAATTTTGTTCATTGAAATCATAACTTATACTTGCCGTAAAGCAATCATCCGAAAAATTAGTTGTACAATATTTATTCTGAGGTTCTGTAGTTCAAAAAGTCCTCCTCTCTGCCTTAGTGTAGCCGCTTTGGTGAAGCAAGTTGGGGGATTTAGGGGTATAACGATAATTGAAGGATTTTCAAACAGCCTCTTAAGGGAATTTTCATGAAACCTATTTTGTGGTTATCTTTGCAGGAAAATAAGGACATAGAAGAAAGACTGTTTATTTAAAGATAAGTTGTAAGGCATTGATATACACAGTTAAATACATATTATTAATTATTAAATATGGGGTCCGGCAGCTCGCTTTGTGCCTTCTGATGCTTTTTGGGACTATGGTTTTTCCTCTGGAAGCTCAGCAGAAAGCAACCCGGCAATCGGCTCTTGATGCATTTAACAAAGGTAAATTTGATCTGGCTTATAATCATTTTACCGAACTGCTCGTAACTTTTCCGAAGGACCCCGTTTACAGGTATTATTCGGGTGTTTGCCTTGTAAAGATGCAGAAGGATCCTGAGGAAGCGACAGATATGCTCCTTCAGGCACGAAGGGACGGGGCTGTGGTAAGATCAGTTCCCCAGGATGCCCTGTTCTGGCTGGGAAGGGCACAACAGATGGCAGGAAGATTCACTGATGCAATTGCTTCATATGATGAGTACACCGAACTGGCAGGCAGGAAAACCGCACGGGAAATGGGAACTCCCGAATTCATTCAGCAGTGCCGCGAGAAGAAAGGCCAGTTGACAATGGCTGACATTATAACGGCCAGGGCTGAGGATGATGTTAAGGTTGAGGCTGAGGTTAAGGCTAAGGTTGAGGCTGAGGTTAAGGATGAGGCTAAGGATAAGGCTGAGGTTGAGGGAAGGGCTGAGGCAGATATACCTGTGTACAGGCCTTCAGTACCTGATAAAATTAGCAGGAAAACTGACAGTCTGGCTGCACTAACTGCTACAGATACCGTGAAAGCAGAAAAAGCTCAGGCAGTAAATAAGGCTGCAGAAGGACAGGATACAACTTTCAAGGCGGTCATTGATGAACATGTTGCCGAAGCAGTAAAACAACCGGTATCTGCCGGAGTGCTAAGTCTGTTCAGCATCGATCCCGAAGTGATATATGACCGTGAGGCAAAGATCCGTATCAATCCGAAGCATCCTGCAGGATTGATCTACCGTATACAGCTGGCTGCCTTCAGGAATCAGGTGGCTCTCTCATATTTTAAGGGAATTGCTCCGGTTTACGGGATAAGAAATGCCTCCACCGGTGTAACAACTTATTACGCCGGGATGTTCAGGAAGGCAGATGATGCAAGGAAAGCTCTTCCCAGGGTCAGACAAACCGGATTCAGGGATGCCTTCCTTGTTGCATTCTCTGACGGAAGGGCTGTCTCGCTCGGGAGGGCTGCAGTACTTGAAAAGGAATGGGGAGTAATTCCTTTCACCCCCGATGAACAGGCTTTCAGGGAGAGCCCGGCAGATACAATCCCTCCTACATTATCATTCAGGATCGAGGTCGTTCGGTCGGCAAAGCCTGTAAGTGAGCAGGATTATGAAGACATGAAGAAGCTTTCCGGGACCAGAGGTCTGGATATCGAAACACTCCCCGACGGAAGTATAGTTTATCTGATCGGGAAGTTCATAACTTTCGTAAGCGCGGAAGATTATGCCGATCTTCTTGTAAGGAACGGTTACCGCGATGCAAAGGTGGTCGCCTGGCTAGGGAAGAAGGAGATTCCTGTCGAAACGGCTAAACAGCTTTTTGAAAGCCTTAAATGATCTATTTTATATAGAAACCGATCATTTCTCTTATAGCTTTCCGGCAAACAGCACAAAGACCTCCGGGTGTGTTGCTTTTCATCGTACATTCCATCTGCGGCCTCCAGATGCCTTTTGCCGAATAGCCTCCGCCTTCAAACAGACCGACGACACCTTTGTATTTTTCTTCAGCCGGTGTGGGTACGGGAACAACCCTGTTTATCATTTTCTTCCACTTCGAATCAAAGTTCACCTGTGTCGTAATGTTAGGCTCCCATGGTTCAATATCAAGGGGGTAGAACTCCTCGTATGCAACCGTAGAGGAATAGTATTCATCTGCAAGCCCTGCAAAACCATGTCCAAGTTCATGAACGAAAACATGTGCCGACAGAGGATGATCGGCTGTGGTACAACTGTAGTAGTTATATACGCCACCTCCTCCATATCTGGGGCTGTTTATAAGTACGACTATATTGTCGTGGGGAACAACTGCTGCGTAGTCATTGACCGTAAGGATATCCTGTGTAGTAAGGTAACGGTCAAGGTCGAATGTGTAAAAGCTCGAATTCATGATTGTTGAAACATATACATTTTCACCGGGGACATCGGTACCTGATTCTGCCGATACTGCTTCAACAGCCCAGATATTGAACCTGTCCCTGAATTCGCTGAATGGAGCTTCTTTCAGCAGAATATTAGTTACTCTCTTCACATCCTCCCTGAATTTAGCCAATTCATCAGCCCTGTAACCTTCGGCAATAAATACCAGATCGACATTCACCGCCGGATCTCCCGAATAAATGATTTTCGTTACACCCACCTCCACAGGCTTTTCCTTCCTGATGAAGTAATCTTCAGGATCAATATCGGTTTCATAGAGCTTTTCAAATGATCCGTCCCGGATTCTCTGGCTCAGAACAAATCTTACCTTATATTTCGGGAAGGGCATAGTTGCCACTTCGGGGAAGCTTCTTTCAATAATTTTCGCTTCAGCTGTTGTCTGCCATTCCTGGTAGAGTGTACAGAATCCACGTGAGTATAAAAGTCTTGTTCCCGTGGAATCGAAAACCTCATATTTAAAATTACCGTAATTGAAAGGGTCGATAAGGTTTGTTCTGGATCCGCCGTAGAAGGGTTCTTCTTTCATCCCCACAGGATAAACAGTCGTTTTTTTATTATTCCCTGCAAGCATATAATCAAAACGGAGCACCTTCCCGGTAAAATAATTATCAAAACTGCCCTGCCCTGCAGCAAAGGCTGGTAAAACGGCCAGCAGAAATATGGTTATATGTCTCATTATGTGACTGATTTTAATCAAAAAAGCAAAGCTAAGATATTAGATGATTCGCACATTAATAATTTGTCTAAATTTGCCGGATAAAATTTAAGGATTCCTGATTCCAGGTTCCAGGTTCCAGGTTCGAGATAATCAGGAACCTGGAACTTTGAACATGAAACCTTGAATAAAAATTGTGAATTATGGCAGATTTAAATACACGTATAAGTGATTTTCTGTGGAAGGATCTTTATGAAAAGCAAAACACTCCCAGGAAGGATCCGTTCTGGGAAGCGCTGCGCAGCACCGGTACAGAACTCTGGCTTGATACAGGCGATATGGAGGAAGCGGAAGCGAACTGGTCGGCTGAAATGAGTGCTCTTACTACAAACAACACTCTTCTCAACAACGAGATCCAGAAAGGTATTTATGATGTTTTCATTTCCGAGGCAAAGCATCTCGTAAGTCATCTTCCGATAAATGAAAGGGTGAAGGAGATTGCTTTCATACTGAATGCCCGTCACGGATTGAGGCTGGCTACAAAATTCAGGGGAATGGTAAGCGTTGAGCTTCATACAGATACTGCCCATGATATAAAGGCAATAGAATATTACGGGAAGAGATACCATGAACTTTGTCCTGATCAGTTCATAATTAAGGTACCCTATACCGCAGAAGGTCTTCTTGGAGCCAGGAAGCTTAAAGAAGCAGGTGTAAGAATAAATTTCACACTGGATTTCAGTGCCCGTCAGAATGTACTTGTCACCGCTGTAGCCCGTCCGGATTATACAAATGTATTTCTTGGCAGGATAGGGGCATTCATGTCGGATAATAAGCTTGGTGACGGAAGCGGAGCAGGGGAAATGGCAGTTATCGCATCACAGAACTGGGTCTCGGGTTTTTCGGGTAAAAATCCCTGGCAGACAAAGCTTATTGCAGCCAGTCTTAGAAATTATAATCAGATCGAACTGCTTGCAGGTGTTGATGTGTTTACAATGCCTCCCAGGGTTGCAGCTGCCGGAAGAAAAGCGCTGAGCGGAAAATTCACCTCACGTATGCACGAGAATTATGAGGTTAGCATGTTTTCATCTGCTGAAGGTGCACATATAGAAAAATTCTGGACAATTGATGACCGGGTCCTTAACCTGGCAGACAGACTTTCTTCCAAAATTCCTGCAACAGGTTCGGAACTTGTTCATATTGCCCAGGAGGAGGGATGTACAGATATGTTCCCTTCACTTTCGAAGGAAGAAAGATCATTTATAGCCTCCGACGGTAAGATCCCGGTATATTCAAGGTGGGAAAAAAGAATAAAGGAGGGAACTATTGCTCCGGATACACTTCTGAACCTGGCCGGACTTGCATCATTTACAGTTGATCAGAAAATGCTCGACGACAGGATAATGAGCATCATTTCCTGACCTGTATCTTACGTTGTCTTATAATCTCATAAAGGAAAATACCAGCGGCAACCGATACATTTAACGATCCGATGCTACCTGTCATCGGGATGCTGACAATATGATCTGCCAGGGAGGTCAGTTCACGACTGATACCCTTGTCTTCAGATCCCATAATAAGTATTGAAGGCCCTGTAAGATCAGCCTCCGAAGCATGCAATCCTGATCTTTCCACCGCACAGATGACCTTAAGACCTGAATCTTTAAGATATTCAACCGATCTGACTATTGATTTTTCGCGGCAAACCGGCATTGTATGGAGGGCTCCTGCGGATGTCTTTACAGCATCTGAAGTGATCCTTGCCGATCCCTTTTCGGGAATCATCACCGCATGAGCCCCGAAGCAGTCTGCTGAACGGACTACAGCTCCGAAGTTCCTTACATCCGATACGCCATCAAGTGCAATAATAAGTGGATCATCACCCTTCTCATAGATCATCGGCAGCAGGTTGGCGATCTTCTGATATTCGATTACCGAGAGCCACGCAAGGACACCCTGGTGGTTCTTCCTTGTGACAAGCTCAATCCTTTCTGCCGGAACGATCTGGTAAACAATATTATGCTTGCTGACCTCCGTCATAAGCTCATGGTAAAGAGCTCCCTGTAATCCCTGCTTCACAAGAAGACGGTCGATCTGCTTTCCGGCTTTTATAGCCTCAATTACAGGACGTAATCCAAAAATACAGTCAGATTCTCTGATCATAGGTTCTTAAAGATCTTCGGGATTATCAAGACGAAAGACGATGCCCTTTCTCCAGCTTGCCACTGCCTGGTCCCATAAAGTAATAAGTGTCTCGCTCCGGCTTATGAAAAAATCGTTATCTGAAAAGACATTGTCCTTCTTTTTGAAAGTGAAGAAAAGGTAGTCCTCCTTCACCCGGTATCTTGTTCCCCATGAGGATTTGATTACAGGTTTACGGTATCCCCAGCTCTCTCCGTCACTGGTCTTGTAAACCTTATCGGGAGGGCCGTAAATTATGTAGATCATTCCCCTTTCGGTCCTCCAGCCTTCCTTATATGATGTGAAATAATAATTTGAATACAGGACGCGTGTATAATAGATCCTTATCAGTTCCCTGGCTTTTTCAATGTTCCCGCCGCATCCTATCCAGAATTCATCAAGTGCCACCTTGGGCCTTTCTGAATTAGTCATCCGGTACATCTCTTCGGCTGATGCCAGGTAAGCCAGAGGCGGGATCATCGTCCCGGGTTCTGTCATCTGAGGATAGGTAGCCCCGAAATTCAGGAAGGTATATCCGTCGGCAATCTTACGGTCGGTGCTGCACAGGTAAATACCTTCATCGGGGAACATCATCGGAAGAGTATCGGAATATGGCAACACAATGGTTGTGTCAGGCCCGTAATCAATAGTCTTTTCCGGAAGAAGCATTGACGGTGGATCGGGGATCTCTTTGAACTGCCTGTAATATGATATATAAAGCGAATCAATAATGCCTTTCAGATATACGAGATTCACATATTCATTATTCCTGATTACCGGATTGAAAAGCTCATTCTTTGCAAAATGGCCCCTGGCAAGGAAATTATACTTGTTGACCGGTGAAAGAGTGTTAAACGGTACAAAGGCCTGGGCGACCCTTTGCCTGATCCTGTCGAGTATCTTTATTTCGGCCATATACTGCAATCCGGGCTGCACCCTGAGGGGAACCCTGTAAACAAATTCCATCCGGCCTTCCTCCTTAACAATATTCACATTGTAATAAGCAGTATCAGCCAGCGTCCTCCCCTGGCTTATATCATACAGCTTTACTGTTATCAGCATCTGTGCCATTGCCAGGCCCTGGGGATTTGCTTCGGAGAACTGGAGTTCACTTGTAAAAAACTTGACAGCCAGGAAGGACTGGTTCTCAAGTTCGTTGGTGACTGTATACCGCGGATTTATTGAATTTCGGGTCGGATTATACAGATAGGAGAGATCCTTAGGATCGATTACAGTCTGCATGGTACCACATGAACCTGTAAGTATTGAAAGCAATACAAAAATGAAAATCAGTTCCTTAAAATCCTTCTTATTAAAATGATGCATGAACATGGCTCCCTGTCATTAATCAATTTTTGTGTTCCTTCCATTCAAGCCTTATCCTGCAGAGTTCTCTGCTGTCGGTGGTCCTGAATATTGAATGCCTGTAGAAAAGTCCGTTCCCGGCTTCCCTCGACGACCTTATTATTATGTTCTCACCTAACATTGATTCGGCAAGATAGTTTATTTCCACTGAAGATGGTACATGCTTCATCATGAAATCGAAATCATAAGCATCGATTGTCCATTTCAGGTAGTTTACATTATTTGTATGAAGATTCACATCAAGATCACTTGGCTTTACCCTGAACTCAGGTGACAATTCACCATCACGGAGCTGATCATCAAGCTTGCCTGCAGTTCTCACCAGAAATGCTTCTTTCTCTTTTAACGAATTATATACTGAAAGCTTTTCATCCGGTCTCTGAATCTTTCTTGTTGTTGCATCAATTATCAGCCATGATGAGGATGCTGAGGCGATCAGCCTTCCATCAGGGTATCTTACCTCATAAAACCTAAGTGCGAAGACTCCCTCAGTACCATAAGGCCAGGTCCTTACCAGGATCGTTTCATCCCTGAAAGGCCATTCCCGGATCTCGGCATACATCCTGGATAATACCCAGAAATGATTGCCCTTCATCAGCTCATCCCTTCCGTAACCAAGCTTTATTGCATGTTCTGCAGCGACGTCCTGCATATAATTGAAAAGTGAACAAAGACTTAATTTCTCGTCAGCTGATGTGTCATAAACATGTACCCTGAAATCCCTTTCAAGCCGTGGTATTTCCATATTATTCATTACCATTTAAGAAAACTTCCACATCATGAGTATATTGTGCCCACCTGTCCATTTCTTCATTATGTTTTTTCTTCAGATCCTCATACTTCATAAAGAAGTCATGAGTCTCATCAGCCGGCCTGCCGGGGGTGTTCAGCAGCAGGTCCATTTCTGCCAGCTCTTTTTCGATCCTCTCAATTTCCTTTTCCGAATCTTCAAGCTGACGTTTAAGCTTCCTCAGCGTCCTGTCATACTCCTTCTTCTCGAGATACTTTTGTTTATTTGCCGAGATATTTCCGATAGTGCTCTCACCTGTCTTTTCCTTTGACGGAACATCTTTCTTTTCAATTTCCTTCAGGTTATCGATCTTCTTTTTCCTCAGGAAATCATATATACCTCCGAGATGCTCCCTGATCGTATTATTCCTGAATTCATATACTTTGGAGACTATCCCGTTCAGGAAATCCCTGTCGTGTGAAACTACAATTAATGTGCCATCATAACTTATCAGTGCCTGTTTCAGGATATCTTTTGACCGCATGTCGAGATGATTTGTAGGTTCATCGAGTACGAGAAGGTTATGCGGTTCCAGAAGGAGCCTGACCAGTGCGAGTCTTGACCGTTCACCTCCCGAGAGGACTTTCACTTTCTTATCCACATCTTCGCCCTGGAAAAGGAAGGCCCCGAGCATATCGCGTATCTTTGATCTTATATCGCCCTTTGCAGCATCATCAATTGTCTCCAGAACAGTCTTATTTTCATTCAGAAGCTCATCCTGGTTCTGTGCGAAATATCCGGTTTTTACATTATGACCAATTTTAAGATGACCTTCATAGCCGAGTTCCCCGATTATGATCCTCGAGAAGGTTGTTTTCCCCTCGCCGTTCCGTCCGACAAATGCAACCTTTTCTCCCCTGTGGATCCTGAAATCTATTTTTCTGAGCACAGTATGATCACCATAGCTCTTTGATAATTCTTTCGCATCGACCACATTTGTACCAGACCGTGGTGAAGGAGGGAATTTCAGGTTCATTTTACTGAAATCCTCCTCGTCAACCTCGAGACGGTCGATCTTGTTGAGCTGTTTTATCTTTGACTGAACCTGAACTGCTTTTGTTGCCTTGTATCTGAACCGTTCGATGAATTTCTCGGTATCTTCTATCATTTTCTGCTGGTTCCTGTAAGCAGCGATCTGTTGCTCCCTTCTCTCTTTCCTCAGCTCGACGAATTCCGACCACGGAACTTTATAGTCGTATATTTTCCCGAGGGAGATCTCTATAGTTCTTGTTGTAACATTGTCAAGGAATGCCCTGTCGTGCGACACAAGAACAACTGCTCCGCGGTATGAAGCAAGAAAGGTCTCCAGCCATTGGATCGATTCAATGTCGAGGTGGTTTGTAGGTTCATCAAGGAGGAACAGCGAAGGTTTCTTCAGAAGGATCTTAGCCAGTTCAATTCTCATCCTCCATCCGCCGCTGAGTTCCTTCGTCGGCCTGTTAAAGTCACTGCGCTCAAAGCCCAGACCGGCAAGTGTCTTTTCTGAATCGGCAAGGTAACTGTCGCCTCCGGCATACCTGAATCTTTCCTCGATAACAGTAAGATGATCACAGAGCTTGAGATATTCAGCCGACTCATAGTCGTCTCTCAGGGCGATTTCGGCAGTACACCTTTCAATTTCCTCCGACATGCCTGTCAGTTCAGGGAATGCTTTTATTACCTCATTGATGACACTTGTGCTGTCATCGACCTTCATTTGCTGCGGAAGGTAGCCAATGGTGACCTCTTTCGACATGTCGACCTGCCCGGATGTCGGGCTCTGAAGCCCTGCAATTATTCTTAAAAGGGTGGACTTTCCTGATCCGTTCCTGCCGGCAAGACCTATCCTGTCCTGGTCATTGATGAGAAAGGAGATATCCGTGAGCAGATCAAAGCTCCCGAATGATACCGACA
>JAKQPD010000319.1 GCA_029564935.1 Bacteroidota bacterium | reverse complement strand
TCCTCATCTCCCCCTCTCCCTTTCTTTCTTTCACTCCGCCTTCACCCACCTCACAGCATCCCCGATAACTATCCTGCCCGTCGACTGGTTTGTAAGTTCAACCTTTGCACTGTCTCGTGAGAAATAATACCGTCCGATATTATTCCATCCGGGTTCTGCATTCTCAAAATCGACAGTTATTTCATCCTTTCCTTCATCGTGATAAACCAGGTAATGCATATCCTTATATGGTGAATCGCTTCTGCCTTCTCCTCCGGGAGGTGCCGGTGGCCCTCCGGCCGGACCCTGTCCACGCCCGGTACGTACAACGACCCTTTCTCCGATCTTACCTACAAAGCAATAAACATCATAGTAACCAGGCTCATCGATCTTTACAGACCAGGTAACCTTCCTGTCTCCCGTACCGCTGCGGGTAAATACTGATGATAATACATATCGCCCATAATATGCCGATTGGATGGCTTTCTCCCATTTCTCGGGAGCCCAGTACATGTTTATCTCACTATATTCGTTACGGTCATAATTTTTTACCCCGAGCAGCTTTTTGAGAAGACCGGGGGTTTGAATATTTGTATTTTTAAATCCCGGATCCTCGTTGTCGACTATTAATTCCCCGGGCGATGTCAGAGCGGGTAGCGGGAATTTTTCTTCACCTTCAGTTATGGTTGTGCCTGATCGGACCTTCCTGATCTCGTTAACAGGAAGGCTGACCTCTCCTGGTATGTTCCTTGCAAACAAAGTATTGATTATCAACTCCCTTGGTTCCGCATCAAGTATTGTTCTTATTTTCTTTGCATCGCCTGGTTCCATCACAACAATTGATGAAATATCATCGGTTTCCATACCCCTTCCCTGGATTGTCCTCGAAATTGATGTTCCTCCGGGTACTGATCTTACTATGTCAGTTATTACCTGCCCGCTCCCTCTGCCTGAACCTCCTGTACGGAATCCGAGATAGAAAATGCCAGTAACTGTTTCAGGATTCAGAGCTGTGAAAGTAACCAGATATTTTACCCTGTCGCCAACGACAATTTCTCCGGCTTCAATATCTCTGAAAAGAAATCCGGGCTGTTCTTTCCTGTTGAACCAGTCGTCGAGATAAGGGTATATGCCGAATCCGAATTTCTGTTTCAGATCCTCGTCGAATCTGACTATATCGATCCTCCGGAATCTATACTCATCAATATATTTCCCGAACCATTCGTTAAACTCCCTGATCCCGGCTTTCGATCTCATTATATTGAAAAGATAATCTCCTTTCAGCGTGACAATAGCTCTGATTGTATCACTTCCGGGATTCGAAGCAAGTATCTCTCTGAAGCTTCCGTTCCTGAGGATCAGATTAGCCCTGTCCTGCTCGGACACTCCTCCCATAGGCCGTCTTATTCCGGCTTCGGGATTAGTCACTTTCTGGAGGTGGGATTCGAAAACGGAATTTATCACCGGGTATTCCGAGGAATAAAAATTATTTTTGAAAAAATAAAAACTCGGCCCAAGACGATAACGGACCGGTTCGTTTATAATAGTTCCGTTATAATACCTGAAATCCTCTCCGGAGATAAATGTATTTCTTATAAAATCATTAAAAATCCTGACCTGTAATTCTTTATCGGTTATTACCTGGTTATTCCTTGCCATATTCTTTTTCTGACGCGTAAATCTCTTTCCAAAGCCGGCATTCCTAAGCGTTGACAATCTTTCCGGAAGAAGTACCATTGATGGCTGAACCTCTGCTCTTGTCTGGGTGCTCATCCTGGGATACGAAAAGAACTGAACAGGTACTTCCAGAAAGCTCAGCGTCCTGAATGGATATTTAGTTGAGAAATTTGTTTCGAGATCTCTCATTAATCCCGATACAAGATGAGATAAAGTATCTTTAAGTTCTGCAAGATCTTTTTTGTAGTAATCATTTCCGGGGAAATAGAATGTAAAGTATTTTACCGAGTCCACTGTAAGCGTATCTGAGCTATAATTGCCGATAGCAAGAGTGAGACCGGTGAGCGGTACTTCATTTTCGAAAATGACAGCTCCGTCTTCTTTTTTCATTGTACCCTGGGCGACCGGGACAAGTCTGCTGTCGGTCCTTACCCTGAGACTGAACCTGATAAAATCGGTCTTGATCCTTGCAGGATTTGAAGGGTAATAGTTGAGTCCCGGAACAGGATACCAGTGTGTTTCCGGTGTCAGAAGAACATAATCGTCCCGGAGAAAGGCCTGACGCTTATTTATATTCAGCATTTCCATCCGGTAAGGTGTAACATTATAATTCTCGTTATGATCCGGGAAACAGAAATTCTCGTCGATCGTACCTGAGTAAGTTATTGTTAAACTATCGGTACAGCCCGGTTGAAGAATACTGTCACGGTCAATTTCTATTATATGATTTATCCTCTTGAAAACCAAAGCCTGTCCGTTTGATGTAACTGCACTTACTGCCAGACCCGGATTAAGGGAAAACACATAGCGGTCGATTCCTGCAGGGTTGTCATTTGTAAATTTCAGTCTGGCAGTTGCTTCAATTGTCTCTCCTTTATGACGGCAATCTATTTGTGCGTCTGTGAGTGCCGCGAAGAGGACATCTTCATATCTCCTGTTTACCTCGATGACCCGGTTCTTTGAATCCTTATTCTTTTTCCAGGTCTTCATTACGTTGAATCCGCAGAATCCGGCGCCTGCAGTAAAAACAACAAGCAGTATCACCGACAGGGCTGTATGTATCTTAGATTGAGGCAATCTTTTAAATAACAGTACTGTGGCAAAAATCAGGGCAAGTCCGAGGCACAGGTAGAAGCCTCTCTGGCTCAGAATCAACCCCGGATCATCAAAACCTATGATACCCGATTTAAAAAGAGGCAAACCGAAAGCCATATAGTCGAAAATAAATCCTGCCCTGTACCATAGCCAGAACATATCGAGAGCCGCAATCCCCAGCAGGATCAGGAATGTTATTGCCTGATTCCTGATGACAGACATCATCATAAATGCCAGACCGAGGCTGAAAATAATCGTTGGCAGGCAGATCAGAAGAAGATACCAGAGATATGACAGGATATCCACTTCCATTCTTTTCGAAATTATATTGATGATAAGGGCAATGGAAAGGATAACGATATCAAGACTTAGAAAAAGCCTGAGTATACCTGTTGTCTTACCGCTTACATATTCAAAGTTGGACATTGAGCGTGTGTACAGAACTTCATTTGTATCAAGCTTTTTATCACGCTTCAGGAAATCAGCCGCAAGGAAAATGACGATCAATGCCTGGCCTATATTTAAAAGGTACAGGTTGATATGAGGTACGGATGAAGAGATTGATATAATTTCCCAACCTTCTTCGCCCACTGGTGAAAAGAGACCTATGTTCATGAAGGTAAAGATCGTCAGCGCCCCTATCGAGAACAATCTGAAGAACCAGCTTCTCCTGAGTATCCTGGCTTCGTATTTTGCTACGGTTCTTATATTATGAATAAATGACATGTCCTTATCCTGAAATCATTCCGAAATATCTGCATGAAGCTTATGTTCCATGTAATAAACATAAGCATGTTCAATGTTTGGTATTATTGTTTCCGAGCTGTCAAATTCCGGGCGGTTATCCGAAACAACCTGAACCTCCCAGCCTGTTTCAACCGGGATCGTCGAGATCACGTTATAGCGTTCCTTTACAAATTCGTATTCTGCAGGACTGAGATTAAGCCGGAACACATGCCCTTCGGCATTCCTGACAAGATTTTCGGGAGAACCTGAAAACACAAGTTCACCCCTGTTCAGCAGAGCCATACCCTGACATGTTGATGAAATATCCCCGACTATATGGGTTGAGAGGATAATTGTCACATCGTGCTGACTCAGCTGTGACAGTATATTCCTGAACCTGATCCTTTCATCGGGGTCAAGTCCGGTCGTCGGTTCGTCAACAATTATAAGCTTCGGATCACCAATAAGCGCCTGTGCAATACCCAGGCGCCGCTTCATCCCCCCCGACAGTTTATTAGCCTGCCGGTCGCGTACTTCCAGCAATCCCACCTGGTTAAGAAGACGGTCAACCTCGCTTATCCTTTTTTTCCGGTTTTTTATTCCTGCAAGGGCACCTGCATAATCAAGAAATTCCCATGTCCTGAGAGAGGTGAAAAAACGGAAATCCTGGGGAAGATATCCGAGTATGCTCCGGAGCCACCTCCGGTGCTTCTGAAGATCCTTTCCATCTATCAGAACCATACCTGATGTGGGTTTCATCAATGTGACCATGATCCTTATAAGGCTCGATTTACCCGCGCCATTGGGCCCCAGAAGCCCGAACATACCCGTCCCGAACTCAAGATCGATATCCTTAAGGGCACGATTGCCGTTTGGATATATTTTGCTGAGCCCTCTGATTTCAATTTTCATATTCCGGTAGGGGAAACTTAATAATCTACGGTGATTGACGTTATAAAGACGGTATTTATTTCAAATGTTGCAGAAAAAAATACTAAATTATTAAAATCATTTAGATTTTATATTTCTTCCGGGTTGGAAACAAATTCATAATTTTGTAACCTGAAAATTTCAGAGGTGGGATATAAGACAAATAAGCGTAAGATAATCAACGATCCTGTTTACGGATTCATTAATGTCCCGGGAGATTTCATTTTCGATCTTATTGAACACCCCTGGTTCCAGAGGCTGAGAAACATAAAACAGCTCGGTCTGACAAGCTTTGTATATCCGGGGGCAAATCATTCCAGGTTCCAGCACTGCCTCGGAGCCTTGCACCTTATGGATATGGCAATAACAACATTGCGGAGAAAAGGTACCGAAATATCCCCCGAAGAGGAGGAAGCAGCACTAATTGCGATCCTTCTTCACGATTCCGGTCACGGCCCTTTCTCACATGCCCTCGAAAATTCGATTATCACCGGTATCTCACATGAAGATATTTCCCTGCTCCTCATGGAGAAACTGAATGAGTTTTATCAGGGTAAGCTGACTCTGGCAATAAAGATTTTCAGGGATATATATCACAGGAAGTTCTTTCACGAGCTTGTTGCAGGCCAGATGGATATGGACCGCCTCGATTACCTTCGACGGGACAGTTTTTTTACCGGTGTCATCGAGGGATCAGTCGGATCAGACAGGATCATCAGGATGCTGAATGTTGTGGATGACTCGCTGGTGATTGATGAAAAAGGGATCTATTCAATCGAAAAGTTACTTATCGCCAGAAGGCTGATGTACTGGCAGGTATACATGCATAAAGCGGTGATCGCCTCGGAGAGCCTGCTTGTGAACCTACTTAAGCGTGCAAGGGAACTTGCTCTTAAAGGTGTAGATATTTATGCAACCCCTGCATTAAGGTTTTTCCTTTATAACAGGCTCGGACCAGACGACCTGCTTAAGGAAGGGGAATTTACACCCGGGCTCCTTGCTGAAAACTTTACGAGGCTTGATGATTCGGATATTCTCGTTTCTGCAAAATACTGGGCCGACAGTTCTGACAGAATACTTTCCGACCTGGCATCGAGGCTCATGCGGAGAAGACTGCTTGCAATAGAGCTTCAGAACGAACCCTTTTCAAAAGAAAGAGTTAACAGACTTAAGGCACAGGCTGTCGAAATGATGAACACGGATCTGCTTACGACTGAATATTATGTTTTCACGAACAGTATCTCTAACCTGGCCTATACCCCGCATTCCCCGGAAGTGAAAATCCTTCTGAAATCCGGAAAAACAGCCGACATCTCAGATGTTTCAGATATGTTTGACCACAGATTCCTCTCGGAAAGGATAACTAAATATTTTTTGTGCTACCCAAAAGAATTCAGATAATTAAATTATAATACCATGGAATTTACAGCTGCAGAGATCGCAGAATTTCTTAAAGGTGAAATTACAGGCGATCCGGAGATTAAAGTTAATACGATAGCGAAAATTGAAGAGGGACAAGAAGGTGCAATTTCCTTTCTTGCCAATCCTAAATACGAGCATTATATTTATACTACAGGATCATCTGTTGTCCTTGTTAACCGGGATTTTGTTCCTTCAGCACCGGTGGATGCAACTTTGATCAGGGTCAGCAATGCTTATGAGTCCTTTGCATCCTTAATGACGCTTGTTGACCAGTCGAAACCGAAAAAGAAAGGTATTCATCCTTCAGCAATTATTGAGAAAAGCGCCAGGATAGGGAAGGATGTATATATAGGTGCATTAGCCTATATAGGTGAGAACTGCGTGATCGGGGACAACTGCAGGATATACCCCCAGACATATATCGGAGATAATACGAAGGTCGGAGATGATTGCCTGATCTACCCGGGTGTTAAAATTTACCACGAATGCGTTATAGGTAATAAATGCACGATTCATGCAGGATCAGTTATAGGTAGCGACGGCTTTGGCTTTGCCCCGCAGTCGGAAACCGAATTCATGAAGATACCACAACTCGGGAATGTCATACTCGAGGATCACGTGGAGATCGGGGCCAATGTGGCGATAGACAGGGCTACTATGGGATCAACTGTTATACGCAGGGGTGTAAAACTTGATAACCTGATCCAGATTGGCCATAACGTGGAGATCGGCGAAAATACAGTGATGGCCGGACAGACCGGTGTTGCAGGATCTACCAAAATCGGTAAGAACTGTATGTTTGCCGGGCAGGTTGGCATTGCCGGACATCTGAAAATTGCCGATAATACAAGGATTGGCGCTAAGGCCGGCGTTGCAGGTGATATAAAAGACGAAAATCAGGTTGTTACCGGATTACCGGCAATTGATCACAGGACTTTTTTAAGATCATCAGTGATTTTCAGAAAACTGCCTGAACTAAAAGCGAAAATTGATTACCTTGAACAGGAACTTGAATTCCTTAAAAGGAATATGATCTGAATCTATAGTCGGATTTAAATTTTCTGATATTGTTCATGTTAATCCGGAATTAAATAGTTTGTTCGGGAATTTTTATTTTTTTTGTATCCGGTTTTATACAATTATTTTTTCTGATGAGTGAGAAACAAAGAACCCTTGCCAGAGAGATCAGTCTCACCGGGAAGGGATTACACACAGGTGTGAATGTAAAGATCACCTTTAAGCCGGCGCCGGCAAATCATGGATTCAAGTTCTGCAGAGTGGATCTTCCGGGGAAACCCCTTATAGATGCACTTGCCGAACATGTCTCAGATACTTCCAGGGGTACAACTCTGGTTCAGAACGGAGCTTCAGTGGCTACAATCGAACATGTTCTTGCCTCATTTTACGGTCTGAATGTAGATAATGCCCTGATAGAGATCGACGGACCCGAAGCTCCGATAATGGGAGGCTCGGCTCTGAAATTCGTGGAGGCAATAAAAGAAGCCGGAATAACTGAACTTAAGGAAGACAGGAACTATTACATCATAAAGCAGAAGATTACATTTTCGGATGAAGAACATGGTGTTGACCTGATTATATATCCCGATGATCATTTAAGCATTAATGTACTTATAGATTATAATTCAAGGATACTTGGGAACCAGTATGCTATACTTGATACTCTCGAGGATTTTGAAAAACAGATATGCAGCAGCAGAACCTTTGTTTTCTTCCATGAGCTTGAACAATTGTACAATATGGGGCTCATTAAGGGAGGCGACCTCGATAACGCCGTTGTGATCCTTGAAAAGGAGGTGGAACAGGAAGAAATTGACCGGATTGCCAGGCTGTTCAACAGACCGGGAATTAGCAGGCATACCGCAGGGATATTAAATAATACCCAGCTGAGATTTCCGAATGAACCAGCACGTCATAAGCTCCTTGACCTGATGGGAGATCTTGCCCTTGCCGGCCATCCGATAAAGGGGAAAGTAGTGGCTACCCGGCCAGGTCATTATGCCAATACACGCTTTTCGAGGATAATAAGGCAGGAGATGAAGAAGTCTCTGTCAAAACATAATATCCCTGTTTATGATCCCACGATCCCGCCTGTTTACAGTCTTGAGGAAATAAAGAGGCGGCTTCCACACAGAGCCCCTTTCCTGCTGGTCGATAAAATAATATCTCTCGACGAGACAACTGTTGTAGGTATAAAGAATGTAACTTTCAATGAGTCATTCTTCCAGGGACATTTCCCTGATGAGCCTGTTATGCCCGGTGTGCTGCTCGTTGAAGCACTTGCCCAGTCCGGTGGCCTCCTGGTGCTGAGCGGACTGGAAGAACCTGAAAAATATTCGACATATTTCCTTAAAATTGACAAGCTGAAATTCAAGCATAAGGTGGTCCCGGGGGATACTGTAATTCTTAAAATGGAACTTGCAGAACCCATGAGGAGAGGTATAGTTACAATGTTTGGTCAGGCTTTTGTTGGTAATAATCTGGTAGTTGAAGGAGAAATGACAGCCCAGGTAATAAAAAACAAGTAATTCAATGATTTCAAATTTAGCTTTTATCGGCCAGGGAGCAGTTATCGGTGAAAATGTTACAATAGAACCTTTTGCCTATGTCTCGGGGAATTCCGTGATCGGCGACAATACATGGATCGGACCGGGTGCTGTGATAATGGATGGAGCCAGGATCGGAAAGAGATGCAGGATATTCCCTTCATCTGTAATTTCAGGAATTCCTCAGGACCTTAAATTTAAAGGTGAGGAAACCACAGCTGAACTGGGCGATGGTACGACCGTGAGGGAAGGATCGACAGTAAACAGGGGAACAGCGGCTGCAGGAAAGACAGTTGTAGGCCAGAACTGCCTTATAATGGCATATGCACATATCGGCCACGATTGTTTTATTGGTAATAACTGCATTATTGGTAATAGCTGCGGACTGGCCGGCGAAGTGAAGGTTGACGACTGGGCAATCCTGAGCGGCGGAGCCCTGATCCATCAGTTCTCAAGGATAGGCGGACATGTTATTGTTGGCGGCGGATCAAAAGTACGGTCAGATATCCCTCCGTTCATCAAAGCCGACAGAGATCCTCTGTGTTATATGGGGCTCAATACGGTCGGCCTGACACGGAGGAATTTCGGAAAGGAAAGAATAGATGAGATCCACAATATCTACCGGGTGATTTACCAGAGCCGGAGAAATACATCACAGGCGCTCGAATTCATTGAGAAAGAATTTAAGCCCTCCCCCGAAAGAGATTATATAATCAGCTTTATCAGGAAATCGGAGCGAGGCATTGTCCGGGGTCCCAGGTAAAAGATACTTTATTAATCGCCACTTATCCTATCTCAGCCAGATTATATCCCTTCCAAACGGATTGAGCGCTATCAAGCTGAGCTTGAAATGCTGCATGCCGAAGGGTATCCCTATAATTGTGATCATTAGCAGAAGCCCGAAAAGTGCATGTGTCAGAGCTATCCAGATACCCCCGCAAAAGAGCCATAACAGGTTCATTATAATATAAAGGCATCCTGAAGCTCTCGCTTGCACCCTGGTATCCCTGCCAAAAGGCCACAATGCAAGGAATCCCATCTTGAGGGTCTGAAGACCAAATGGAATTCCCACAATAGTAACCATTAATATCAGGCTGCCAATTATGTACTCAATGGCAATAATAATTCCCCCGAATAAAAGCCAGACAAGATTGCCCAGGATTTTCATAGACAGTCAGGATATTATTCAAGAATGATCGTTTTATCTTTCGGGTACCTGACAGAATATGTCAGAATGGTCTGCTTGGTCTCCTGTGGTTTCAGGTCATAATCCCAGATCACCCTGCCTGTCTGTGAATTGTATCTTCCTCCCGATAATTCAAGGGCTTCAACCGTAATGCCGCTGTTTGCAGAAACCGGAAGCTGATCCTGAAGGGTTATCCTGACAGGACTTGTTTTATTATTCCTTATTGTGATCAGGAAGGAGTATGTCTCGGTCTTATTCGCTCCGAGTATCTTTCTGCTTGTAAAATCCTTCCTTTTTTCTCTTTTTACAAGTATACTGTTATCAGTGCCGAGTGAAAGGGTAAGTGTATCAGACAGCTGATTGACATTGAGTGTCGATTTTCCGACGAAAGTATTTTCAAAATAAAGAGTTGCTTCACCGCTCTGGAGACTCATTTCCGCCCAGTTGGTTATATTTCCCGTCAGATAAGCCAACGGTGACAATTTGGGTATTGTTACATATTTGTATTCTGCAGGCATTGCTGACCTCTGGATCTCTATGGTCTGGATCTTCCCGTCGGAATCGATTGTATAAGGAACTGCAACGTCGAAGGTAATTGCTGTTTCGCCAACCTGTTTTTGAACTGCTACGGGAGCCGCCTCCAGTGCTTCCTCGACCTTTAACTCGTTAACAGCCATATCGGCCATTGCCGGGGCATCCCTTCTTTTCTGTGAGCCATATGCAACCACCCTGGGTTCGGGGAGAGGGATTAAATAATCAATGTACCAGGGATTCAGCGCGGGAACATCACCTGCGATCCAGGGATTGGCATTTGAAAAGCTCAGTTTTACATCTTTCCACTGGATCCCGGTATTCTGAAAAAGATTTGCTTTATAGAATATGTTAACAGGACTGACAATATCGTCAACCCTTACATCATATGAGGGATACCAGCCGGCATTTGAAACCACGTATGCAAAGGTCATTTTTCCTGAAAGAGGTTTATCAGCGCTTACCGAAACAGAGATCTCCCCGGAGGGAAGCTGCTGTTTACCGGCCCTCTCGGAGATCTGCTTCTGAAGGGCTGCGATCTGCTCCTCATAGTCCTTTATGAGCCTGTTCTTTTTAAGGACAGCCATAGTTACCTGGTCCATATTATTTGTATAAAGCTCCATCACACCTTTAAGCTGCTCAATTGAGAATGTGGTTTCTTTTACTAAAATGGCCCTGTTGGCAACAAGAAAAGCTTCTTTTTCCTTCAACACGGTTATGGCTGCTTTTTCATCTTCCACTTTCCGCTGAAGTGATTCAATCTGGCTTCTTATATTTTTTATCTCCGGAAGGTCCTCAAGATTCTGAAGGTAGTTATTCTGATGATTAACTGATAGTATTGTGAAATTACCGCTTCCTTTTACCTGGATGCTTCTTGCATCAATATATGGTGAGAGCCCTGTTAACTTCAGAAGGGATTTTCCTGCAGGGATATCGACACCTGTTTCGTGAGTCAGCTGAGCCCTGTCGGGGTATACGGTAACATGCTTAATTCCTGCTTTTATCTCCTTTTCGGTGTCGGCAGATATCGCCGCAAAAGGTACCAGCATAAACAGAAAAAGAAAACATAGATTTCTCATATTCTTTTTTTTAAAAGTAAAGTTACAGTTTTTAATTTAATAGCATTATGCAATTATCAGGCCAGATTATTTTCACACTTACGCTGAAATAAACCCGATCAACGTATTAAAAAGGCCTGATCTAAATTACAAAGCAGTAAAACGATAAGATCCCTCGCTGACGCTCGGGATGACATGTGTATAGGGGAGGCAGGGGAGGGAAGCCGGGGCGTTTTGAATAATCATTAGTTTATAAAGAAAGGTAGCGGCAAAACGCCCCGGCTTCCCTCCCCCTCATCTATAATAAATGCCTGTCATTCTGAGCGTAATGAAGTGAAGCGAAGAATCTTTCACGACAGAAGGGTTGTAATACATAACATCGCCTCTATTGTTCTTGAAATCCTGCGGGAAAAGATCAGGGCAAATGGAATGGGTAAAAAATTATCAGCTGCATTCTCCTCGTCAGGGGATAAATGCCAATAGAATATGCGGTTTATAAAATGATAAATTATTCCACAAAGGGGAAAAATGAATTAAATTTTCAAGGTGCTTTACTTATTAGATCAGAGCCAGTATAAGACATATTAAACTACGTATTAAAATCGCTCTGTTTTGATTTGGGAAGCATAGATTCAGTCTCCTTTGCCTGTAGGGCATAGGGTATTGTAGATAAGGTTATAGGACATGATTTTATACCTCGTAGAGGTTATGGAGCAAAATACCATATCCGCTACGCGGAATCCTTCCAACAATATAATCCTCTCTACAATACCATAACCGCTACGCGGTAAAGTCCCGGGTAAATCGGAAAATAGAACAAAATTTTTAAATATATCAATTTCAGCTCTGCTGAGCAATTTTTTAGAACAGAGCGATTAAAAGACGTATTAAAAGACGTATTAAATATTATCTGATACACATATAAACAAATGCTTAACCCCTCTTCCCCGGAAGAGGGGCAGGGGGCGAGGCCGTTACGATTAATTAGTGTGATGTCGTTGCGATCATCAGGTCATGGGGTATTGTATTCCCCCCGGCTGGTAAGAAATACTCACTGCCTTTCAACAATCACCTGTGATGTTTCATCAGCGGCTTCTACCTTATGCCCTTTATTATCTGCAGGTTCCCATCCCATGATCAGATAAAGGGCAAAGAATCCGATAATGTAAGCAACTATTATGTGCCAGCCGTTCTTTATCCACTTTACTACATTTCGTCCTTCCGGGAACTTATTTGTTATTGCAACACCTGCGGATGAACCGAACCAGACCATTGACCCTCCGAATCCAACCGCGTAGGCCAGCATTCCCCAGTCATAAAATCCCTGATCGAGACAAAGTTTTGTCAGGGGAATATTATCGAATACTGAGGAGAGGAATCCGAGGAAGAGGGTAGTGACCCACGACGCTTCCGGCAGTTCTTCTACCGGCATCATAGAGGCGCATAATACGAGACATAGCAGAAATATTGTACCTTTTATTGCACCGGGAACCTCCTTCCACGGGACTTTTATAAAGAGCATGCTGATAACCAGTGCTATCCAGACACCAAGGGCAGGCATGTCGTAAAGTATATTTGAAGCAATTGCTCCGATAAGAATCAGTACCACGGAAGCGATTTTCTTCCAGTCGATTGTTACATTGCATGGGGCATCCTTTACAATCGGGAAATATTTATCCTGCTGATGTGATCCGAACCATGCAAAGAATACAAAAGCAGAAATTGATGCAACATAAGCATGCAGAACATTGAACATTGAAACCCCGTCGATCCACATCATTGTGGTCGTTGTATCTCCAAGCACGCTTCCTGCTCCTCCTGCATTGCTTGATGCAACAATGGCAGCCAGGTAGCCTGTATGCACCTTATTCCTGAATACCACAAGTGCAATTGTACCACCAATAAGCGCGGCAGCAATATTATCGAGGAAGGCCGACATTACAAATACGAAAAGTAAAAGCATAAACGGGCCCTTCCAGTCATCAGGGAGATATTTCGGCAATACGTCCGGGACTTTCGATTCCTCAAAGATCTTCGACAGCACGGCAAATCCCAGAAGCAATCCGAGAAGATTAATTATTATTCCCCATTCTCCCTGCCTCAGTTCCTTGTCGAGGAACTGGTCTTTCATAGGGATATCCCCGAAGATATGTTCCATGAAGTGAAATCCGGGATCTGTCGCAAACTTGAATATCAGCAGGACTGTCAAACCAGTCAGGGCGACAGTGAAAGTTTGTTTGTGGAACAGGGCTACACCGAGAAGGATAAGTCCGAATATTATGAACTCAATCCTTACAGGTCCGATTGAAGGTTGAGCTCCTGTGGCTCCGAAAGAAGCGAGGGGGAGGAAAAACATGGGTATTAGCAGGATAATTCCTCTTGGAATCCTAAATCTGAATTCCGGTAAATAAGAACTCATATATTTATTTTTTTATTTCGGCAGTTCAAACCGCGAAAATAAAAAAAATATCATGCAAAAGAAGGAGTTATCCTTTCCTTTAAGCATTATTAATATATTCTGCCGCTTATTCCCGGTAAAATTAAGCTGCTTGTTTCTGTTCCGGTCTGGCTGGCCATCGGACATCCGGGAACAGGGCAATTAATTATTTTATGTTCTTTAGTATCTGCCGGTTCCCATCCAAGTAATCCAAAGAGGACAAAGAATCCGATCACATATGCAGCTGCAACATGCCATCCCTTTTTCAACCAAAGCACAACATTGCGTCCTTCAGGGAATTTATTGGTTATGGCAACTCCTGCCGATGAACCGAACCATATCATTGAACCCCCGAATCCGACGGAATAAGCAAGCATTCCCCAGTCATAATGTCCCTGATCGAGACATAATTTTGTAAGAGGTATATTATCGAAAACCGCCGAGAGGAATCCGAGAGAAAACGCTGTGATCCATGAGGCATTCGGAAGCTCTTCAACAGGCATCATAGAAGCACACATGACAAGACATAACAGGAAAATTGTTCCTTTCAGGGACCCGGGAACTTCTTTCCAGGGAACTTTTATTATCAGTGCGTTAATTAAAATTGCGATCCATACCCCGAGAGCCGGCATATCATATAAAATATTTGAGAGAATTGCCCCGATAAGTATGAGTGCAACTGCAACCAGTCTTTTCCAGTCGATCTTCAGATCCGTGGGCGCATCTTTCTGTATGCTGAAGAATTTATCCTGCTGATGTGAGGCGAACCATGCGAAAAACAGCAAGGCTGCAAATGCTGCCACGTAGGCATGCAGAACATTAAGCGCAGAAACCCCGTCGATCCACATCATAGTGGTCGTTGTGTCGCCTACAACACTACCCGAACCTCCAGCATTACTTGCCGCAACAATTGCTGCAAGATATCCGATATGAACTTTGTTCCTGAAGACAACAAGGGCAACTGTCCCTCCTATCAGGGCTGCAGCTATGTTGTCGAGGAATGACGACAGAATAAAGACGAAAACAAGCAGAAGGAACGGTCCTTTCCAGTCGTCCGGAAGATATCGCGGAAGTATATCGGGAACATGAGACTCCTCGAAAATCTTTGATAATACTGCAAAACCCAGTAAAAGACCAAGCAGGTTGAGAATAATTCCCCATTCCCCCGCCCTGAGTTCCTTGTTCATGATCTGCTCACCGAATGGAGTGGTACCGAACAAATGCTCGCCAAGATGAAACCCGGGATCAAAAACGAACTTGTAAATGAGCAAAACAGTCAGCCCGGTCAGTGCAACATAAAATGTCTTATGGTGGAACAGAGCGACACCCAGGAGTATCAACCCGAAAATAATGAACTCGATCCTGACCGGACCAATTGAAGGAGGAGTTCCGCCTGCTGCAAAAAGAAAAGTCGGAAATAATAAAATGATCAGTGACAGGAAGATCTTTCTGATATTCCCGGAAAGAATTGAACCTGAATTCTTAAGCATTGTAACGGATATTAACTGTGAGTATCGATTTTTCAGGGCGCCAATTTATAAATATTTTTATTATCCGATAATAGTTGGTTGATTATTGTTTTCGGCCTCACGCCCTCTGATCCCTATGGCTGTCAGTTTAAGGATTTTTGGGGACATAAGTTTCCCCTCCTTTTTTCAAGGAGGGGTGGCCAGACGCAGAAATAGTCGGACTTGCAGAAGTTTTAATTGTCTGGCCGGGGTGGTTTATTTAATTCTTCATTCGATTGTTCTTCATTCTTACTTAAAACAATAATTGTATAGTGTCCCGGAAAAATCCCCGGAAAGATATTTTTCAGAATGAATATATCCGGTTTATTTAATTTTAATATTTTTGCATTTTTATTTAGATTAAATATAATTAACATTTGCTTTAAATGATTGTTTTACATATAAGGATCTGCTAAAGCAGTGCTCAGTGAGATGGAAAAGGATCAGGACAAGATAATAAGTGAAGTAACTTCAGGGGAATACAAGTACGGCTTTTATTCTGATATTGAAATGGAACGGATCCCCAAGGGGCTCAATGAAGATATTATCCGTATCATTTCCGGGAAAAAGGGAGAGCCTGAATGGCTTCTTGAGTTCCGTCTGAAAGCTTTCCGTCACTGGAAAACAATGAAGATGCCCGGATGGGCAAACCTTAAGATCCCTGATATAGACTATCAGGACATAATATATTATGCAGCCCCGAAGCCAAAAAATGCACCGGGAAGCATTGAAGAGATAGATCCTGAGCTTAAAAGAACATTTGACAGGCTTGGCATTCCGCTTGAAGAACAGAAGCATCTTGCAGGAATGGCTGTGGATGCGGTAATGGACAGTGTCTCTGTCAAGACGACCTTCAGGGAAACTCTTGCAGAAGCCGGCATCATTTTCTGTTCATTCAGTGATGCTGTAAAAGAATATCCCGACCTTGTAAAAAGATATATGGGGACTGTTGTTCCATATACCGATAATTTCTTTGCAGCCCTTAATTCTGCTGTATTCAGCGACGGCTCTTTCTGTTATATTCCAAAAGGTGTAAGGTGCCCGATGGAACTGTCGACTTATTTCAGGATCAATGCAGCCAATACGGGTCAGTTTGAACGGACTCTGCTTGTTGCCGATGAGGAGAGTTATGTAAGTTACCTCGAGGGTTGTACCGCGCCAATGCGTGATGAAAACCAGCTTCATGCAGCTATTGTTGAAATTATAGCCGAGAATAATGCTGAGGTCAAATATTCAACCGTTCAGAACTGGTATCCGGGTGATAAAAACGGTAAAGGCGGGATCTTTAATTTTGTTACAAAGAGGGGCCTATGCCGGGGAGAAAATTCAAAGATCTCGTGGACTCAGGTTGAGACAGGATCAGCAATAACCTGGAAATATCCTTCATGTATCCTTCGCGGTGATAACTCTGTCGGGGAATTTTATTCGGTTGCAGTCACAAACAATCACCAGCAGGCGGATACAGGAACAAAGATGATCCACATCGGGAAAAACACAAAAAGCACAATAGTATCAAAAGGTATATCAGCAGGGTTTAGCCAGAACAGTTACAGGGGACTTGTAAAGGTGTTGAAAAATGCATCGGGTGCAAGGAACTTTTCCCAGTGCGACTCACTTCTTCTGGGCGATAAATGCGGCGCTCATACATTCCCATACCTGGAGGTCGACAATCAGACATCTATTGTGGAGCATGAAGCGACAACATCAAAGATAGGAGAGGACCAGATCTTTTATTGCAATCAGAGGGGTATCTCAACAGAAGATGCCATAGGACTTATAGTAAACGGATATGCAAAGGAAGTAATAAACAAGCTTCCTATGGAGTTTGCCGTTGAAGCTCAGAAACTTCTTCAGATTAGTCTGGAAGGAAGCGTAGGGTAGAACAAAAAGGATAGAAAATCTTGATAAAATATTATTATGCTCATTATTGATAACTTAAAAGTGGCCATAAACGGTAAGGTAATTCTGAAGGGGATAAGTCTGGAGGTGAAGGCTGGCGAGATACATGCACTTATGGGACCGAACGGATCGGGCAAAAGCACCCTTGCAGCAATTCTGGCCGGCAGGGAGTTTGCTGAAGTTCTCGAAGGGACAGTGACATATATGGGAAAGAACCTTCTTGAGATGCCCGCGGAGGAACGATCACGCGAAGGTATTTTCCTCGGATTTCAGTACCCGATCGAAATCCCGGGAGTCAGTATGGTCAACTTCATGAAAACGGCTGTAAACGAACACCGCAAGCATAAAGGGCTTGACCCTCTTTCAGCATCCGACTTTCTGAAGCTTATGCGCGAAAAAAAAGAGCTTGTCGAGATCGATTCCAAACTGGCAAACAGATCTGTCAATGAAGGTTTCTCAGGTGGGGAAAAGAAGAAAAATGAAATATTCCAGATGGCAATGCTTGAGCCAAAGCTGGCTATACTCGACGAAACTGACTCGGGACTTGACATTGATGCACTCCGTATTGTGGCCAACGGAGTCAATAAACTTAAAAGACCCGATACATCTGCAATCGTCATCACACATTATCAGAGACTTCTCGATTATATTGTACCCGATGTTGTACATGTTCTTTACGACGGAAGAATAGTTAAAACATCCGGGAGGGAGCTTGCCCTTGAACTTGAGGAAAAGGGTTATGACTGGATTAAAAAAGATGCTGAAAAAAATGAACTATGAACAATCAGTCAGAAAGATCTGAACGTTACCTTAAACTTTACAGGGAGAATATCGGAAGAATCTCACTCTCCTCTTCGCCTTATATTAATTCATTCCGGCAGAGGGCAATAGAAGAATTCGAAAAGCTGGGCATTCCTACAAGGAAAAATGAAACTTACAGATATACAAATCTGGATACATTTTTCAACCATGACTACAATACATATTTTATGCCGGGGGAGGCGGATTTTATCAAAGCTGAAGAATTCCGGTGCGATGTTACTGATCTGGATGCTCATGGCGTTGTACTGATGAACGGCTTTTATCCTACAATAAGGGATAAAGTCCGTCAGCTGCCGGGCGGGATATGGATAGGAAGCCTTAATGAGGCTTCAGCGAAATTCAGTGACCTTATTGAAAAGCATTACGGGAAATATGTTAACGGAAACTCCGACGGACTTGTACTTCTAAATACAGCCCTGGCTTCAGATGGCGTTTTTCTTTATGTCCCGGAAGGTGCAGTGCTTAAGAAACCCATACAGATTGTAAATCTTGTAGATTCACAGGATGATATCTTTAATCAGCACAGGAATCTTATTATAGTTGAGAAGAATGCCGATATGACACTTATAATTTGTGATCATACACTCTCACCGCGGAAGTTCCTTACAAATGCCGTAACTGAAATCTATGTTGGTGAGAATTCTCATTTTGATATAATCCGTGTTCAGAACGAACATAACAATGCGGCAAAGATCACTCACACTTTTATATACCAGGAGCGCAACAGTTTTGCTTCATCCAATAATATTACCCTTCATGGCGGGCTGGTTCGCAACAGCACCCATCATTACCTTGGGGGTGAAGGAGCCGAATGTAATTCCTACGGGTTATTTCTTGCAGATAAGTTCCAGCATGTGGATAACTACGTGAATGTCAGTCATGCCTTTCCGAAATGCACCAGCAATCAGCTTTTTAAAGGAGTGCTTGATGATATGTCAACGGGGGCCTTTAACGGCAGGATATTCGTTCATAAGGATGCACAGGGTACTTCAGCGTATCAGAAGAACAATAATATACTCCTTACAGATGATGCAAAAATGGACACAAAACCTCAGCTGGAGATTTATGCTGATGATGTAAAATGCAGTCATGGAGCAACGGTTGGCCAGATGGATGAAAATGCCCTGTTTTACCTCCGCTCACGGGGAATAAGCAAACGCGAAGCACGTTTAATGCTTATGTTCGGATTTGCACATGAAGTCATCCAGAATATACAGGTTGAGGCTCTCCGCGAAAGGATGGACAACCTTGTCATGCAGCGTCTGAAAGGTGAACTTTCGAGATGTGCAAGTTGTATTGTAAAATGCGGTTAACATGCTGGGATCATGAAGGATATAAATGACATAAGAGCTGATTTTCCGATACTGGGCAGAAAAATTTACAATAAACCTCTGGTATATTTCGACAACGGGGCAACAACTCAAAAACCTCAGTGCGTTATTGATACGATCAATGAAGTATTCTCGGCCTATAACAGCAATATTCACCGGGGCGTTCATTTTTTAAGCGACAAAGCTTCGGAGGAATATGAAAATGCCCGTGAAAAAGTCCGTTCCTTCATCAATGCCGGAAAGAAGGACGAAATAATCTTTACTTCCGGTACAACCGGATCAATTAATGCAATTGCATTTTCATTCGGTGAAAGGTATATCAGCAATGGTGATGAAATTATACTAAGCCATCTCGAGCATCATGCCAATATTGTTCCCTGGCAGATGATGTGCGAGAGAAAGGGAGCAAAAATTAGGGTGATCCCTGTCAGTGACAACGGAGAAATAATTTTTGAGGAGTACCTTAAATTACTATCCGGCAGGACCAGGCTTGTTGCCGTAACCCAGGTTTCCAACTCCCTCGGAACAATTCTTCCGGTAAAACAGATTATTAACGCTGCTCATTCAATAAATATACCGGTGCTGGTCGACGGAGCCCAGGGGATACAGCATGGAGTTACAGATGTAAGGGATATGGATTGCGATTTCTATGCGTTTTCAGGGCATAAGATCTATGGACCGACCGGAATTGGGGTCTTGTACGGCAAAACAAGTCTGCTCGAAGAACTTCCTCCCTATCAGGGCGGCGGCGATATGGTACAGAATGTCTCTTTCAGTAAAACAACGTATAATGAACTGCCGTTCAAGTTTGAGGCCGGTACAATGAATTTCCCCGGGGCCATTGGCCTTGCCACTGCAATTGATTATCTTTTATCTCTCGGAATGGAAAATATTAAAAGAAGAGAAAATGAACTTTTAAAATATGCTGCGCAAAGACTGAAAGCGATAAAAGGATTAAAAATCTACGGGAATTCAGAACAGAAAATATCGATAATATCATTCCTGCTGAAAGATATACATATGTATGACACCGGAATGGTTCTCGATAAGCTTGGAATAGCAGTAAGGACGGGGACTCATTGTGCCCAGCCTGTGATGGACAGGTTTGGGATTGAAGGAACAGTAAGAGCATCAATGTGTTTTTATAATACATTTGAGGAGATAGATATTCTTGGCACAGGAATTGAAAAGGTTATTTCAATGTTTTCATGAAAAAAATATGACGGTCAACGAGGTTCAGGATTCAATAACAGAGGAGTTTTCGGAATTTGAAGAGTGGATGGATAAGTATAACCTGCTTATAGAGATGGGCAGAGAACTACCGGTAATAGATCCCGTATTCAAAACAAAAGATTTTCTTATTGAGGGATGTCAGTCTAAAGTCTGGCTTCACCCTGAGTTCGATGGAAAGAAAATAAAATTCACAGCCGACAGTGATGCAATAATTACAAAAGGCATCGTGGCGCTTCTTATAAAGGTCCTTTCTGACAGAACACCTGAAGAAATTATTTCAGCTGATCTGTATTTCATCGATAAAATAGGTCTGAGGCAAAACCTCTCACCCACACGATCCAACGGTTTATTGTCGATGGTAAAACAGATAAAGTTGTACGCAATAGCTTACAATGCAAAACAAAAAATCTGATGATGGAAAAGCGTCAGTTTTCTGAAAAGGAATTAAAGATCATTGAGGTACTCAGGACTATCTATGACCCTGAAATCCCTGTAAATATTTATGATCTTGGACTGATTTATAAGGTTTTGGTTGATGATGAGAAAACAGTTCATATTACAATGACCCTTACGGCACCAAATTGCCCGATTGCCGATCAGTTGCTGGAAGAGGTCAGGGAAAAAGCCGGCAAAACAGAAGGTATCGAAAAGGTCGATCTTAAACTTACATTTAATCCACCATGGAATCCTGATAATCTCAGTGATGAGGTTAAGCTTGATCTGGGATTTCTGTAAATTTGCAGATATGGAATCTGTGTTAATTCAGGACCTGTCGGATCAGATCAGGGAGAAAGCAAGGGAACTTGGCTTTGATCTTTGCGGTATAGCAAGGCCCAGGGTCCTGTCGGATAACGGGAAGATACTTGAAAAATGGTGTGAAGCCGGGATGAATGCCGGAATGATTTATCTTCAGCGAAATATCGAAAAGAGGATCAATCCGGGTTTGCTGATGCCTGATGCAAGATCAATCGTAGTAACAGGCTTGTCTTATTATACCGATCTTAAACAAAAGGACCCCCGGGCACCGGTGTTATCGAGATACGCATATGGATTGAATTACCACGACGTCATCTCCCCGATGCTTGAAAAGCTTCTGGAATTCATTAAGACTAATGTACCCGGCTGTGATGGAAGGGTGTTCTGTGACTCAGGCCCGCTTCTTGAAAAGGCATGGGCCCGTCAGGCCGGATTAGGCTGGCAGGGCCGACATTCAATAATGATCAACAGGGAAATAGGATCATTCTTTTTTATAGGAGCAGTGGTACTTAATATAGAACTTGATTATAATACTCCTTTCGATGGTGATTACTGCGGGACTTGTACCAAATGTATCGAAAAGTGTCCGACAGGCGCGATAAATGACGACCGTACAATAGATGCAAGAAAATGTATAGCTAACCTGACTATTGAGAACAGAGGACCAATACCGGAAGAAATAATTCCCAGACTGCAGGGAAGGGTCTATGGCTGTGATATATGCCAGAATGCCTGCCCGTGGAATAATTCCCCGCAGGCCAGAGCTCATCCGGCATTTGCAATTAATGACGAAGTAGCGGCAATGACACGGGAAGACTGGCTTTCCCTTACTGAAGATCAGTATAACATGCTGTTTAAAAAAAGTGCACTTGAAAGAGTGAAATATACTGATCTGTTACGAAATATTTCAGCCGCAATAAAATCGATGGATTATCAGCAGCTTTTTAACCAATAATGAAAAAGGCTGAAATTCTTCAGCCTTTTTACCTCTTTTAACCTAATCTAACTTAACCTGACCTAACCAAATCAATTTGAAAAGATTTTATCAATTGTAATCCTTTAGCATAAGCATGAGCTTCTGCCTGGTAAAGAAAATCCTGCTTTTTACTGTACCAATTTTTAATCCAAGCTCATCCGCTATTTCCTTATATTTATATCCTTCAATGTGCATTCTGAATGGTATCCTGAATTCATCTTCAAGCGAGTTTATGGCCTTCTCAATCTCTGCTTCCGAGTAATCCGATTCAGGAGAAACAAAGCCCTTGTCTTGTGGCTGATTTAAATAGTAAAGATCCTTTGTCCCGTCAATTATGGTGTTCTCTTTCGAATTACGCCTGTAATTATTAATGAACGTATTCTTCATTATAGTGAAAACCCAGGCTTTAAGGTTTGTATAATCGACGAATTTGTCTTTGTGAGTAATTGCTTTGAGATATGTGTCCTGCACAAGGTCAAGGGCAGTATCTCGGTCGTATGTGAGGCTCATGGCAAATCTTTGAAGATTTGACTTCATCCCTATAAGGGTACTGTTGAATTCGTAAGTTGTCATAGCTTCAGTTTTTATTTTATGCATACAAAAATATGCTAATAAAATAAGATAAACAAATCTTAATATCTTAATATCTGTTAAAATGGATTGAATTCTAAATAATATTTTCAGATAAATATCATGAAGTGAATGTGATATAATATGTTTTAAATATGTTTTATAAATTATTTTTTTAGTAAAATTTTGTCCTAAACCTGTACCCTGAATCCCGACACCGGAATCCCGACACCGGATGCCCGACACCGGATGCCCGATGCCGGATGCCTGATGCCGGACGCCTGATGCCGGACGCCCTACCCCTGACGGCTGACACCTGACGCCGGGCGCCGGGCGCCGGATGCCTCAGCATTGCATAATCTCACCAACTTTACTATATTTAGAAAAAAATTAATGCAATACAGTATAAAGCTTAAGAACGGACAGATCCTGAGGGGATTTCTTAACAGTCCCGGTGATAGGACAAGGGCGAACATAATTTTTGTACACGGGCTGGGCGAGCATATAAACCGCTACAATTTCTGGGCCGGATCTTTTAACAGGGAGGGGATAGGCTTCACGGGACTTGATCTGCCTGGTCATGGTTCTTCTGATGGCAGGAGGGGTTATATAAGAAGTTATTCTTTCACTGATGAGATGCTGGATATTCTTTTACAACATATCTGGAGCACTTTCCCGGGAGTTCCCGTTTTTCTTTATGGCCACAGCCTGGGAGGAGGGATAGTCCTTGACTATCTTCTCAGGAAAAAACCGGCAGTAAAGGGTGCCATTGTTACATCGCCCTGGTTGAAGCTCTCATTTCAGCCTGACAAATTCAAACTGGCACTTATTTCGGTCATTAAGAATATTCTTCCGGGACTGGTTCAGCCTTCCGGACTTGTAACAGCGAACTTATCCCGGAACAGAGATGTTGTTGAAAAATATAACTCAGATCCTCTTGTCCATGGCAAGATCTCAGTAAGCCTTGCCCACAGCGCAATGAAAGCTGCAGAGCGGTCGCTCAGACATTCTGAAGAGCTTGAGGTTCCGCTTCTTTTAATGCATGGAAGCAGGGATATGATATGTTCACCTGAAGGGAGCTCGGGTTTTGCCGCGGGAACAAAACTGGCTGAATTAAAGATCTGGGATGGAGGGTTCCATGAACTACATAATGAGCCCTTTAAGGATCAGGTCTTAGAATATATTATAAGCTGGATGAACAGGATATTAAAATGACTGTTATGTTATGGAGCTCAGAACAACATTTGAAATAGAACCATCGGAAATCAAGATCACCTATAATGATCCTGTTTTGTTTATCGGATCCTGCTTTGCAACAGAAATTGGTAATCAGTTTGTGGCCGGGAAAATGCCTGTTCTGATTAACCCTTCAGGAACAGTCTATAATCCGGTATCGGTCTGCAATACTCTTGATACAATTACGGGGGGAAAGAAATACACCCGGGATGATATATATAATTATAATGGTGTCTGGTTAAGTTTTAATCATTATACAGATTTTTCATCGGAAGATCCGGAGAATGTTCTCGAATCTATAAATTCAATTGCTGAGAGATCTCACAGGTTTATTTCCACAGCACGGTTCCTGTTTATTACTTTCGGAACAGCAAGAGTATACCGGTGGAAAGGATCCGGAAGAATAGTATCCAACTGTCATAAGATCCCTTCCTCTGAATTCACGGATGAACTTCTTTCTCCCTCCGGTATTGTTGATCTTTGGGATGAAGAACTTACAAAACTTAAATCACTTTTCCCGTCATTGAAGGTTGTGTTTACAATAAGTCCGGTACGGCACTGGAAAAATGGAGCACATGGCAACCAGGTAAGCAAATCCGTTCTGTTTCTGGCTGTCGAAGAGTTAATGCATCACCCGTCAAAACCCGGCTATTTTCCTGCATATGAGTTGATTATGGATGATCTCCGTGATTATCGTTTTTATGATGATGACATGCTTCACACATCATCAGCGGCAATAAACTATGTATGGCAGAGGTTTTCTGACTGTTATCTCGATGCCAGGACCGTGGAGCTCAGGAACGAGGTTCTGAAAGTTACAAGGGCATTTAGCCACAGACTGACAAGCGCCCCGGAAAGCAGGAAGATAGAATTTGCCCGGTCAATGATTGACAGGATAAAAACCATCGAAAATAAAATTCCCACGATTGATCTTACCGGCGAAAAGGCTTATTTCAATAAAATTCTGGGAGAATAATTGATTGGGAGGGGGCGTGAGGTGTGAGGAGTGAGGTGTGAGGAGTGAGGAGTGAGGTGTGAGGAGTGAGGCGTGAGGCGTGAGGTGTGAGGAGTGAGGTGTGAGGAGTGAGGTGTGAGGTGTGAGGTGTGAGGTGTGAGGTGTGAGGAGTGAGGCGTGAGGAGTGAGGCGTGAGGAGTGAGGTGTGAGGAGTGAGGTGTGAGGAGTGAGGTGTGAGGAGTGAGGTGTGAGGTGTGAGGAGTGAGGAGTGAGGTGTGAGGAGTGAGAAGTGAGGAGTGAGGAGTAAATGAGGGGAAGGGCGGAATCATTCCAAATCTTCGATCATTATTTTCTTCACAACACGGACACCGTCGCTGAATATTATAGTAACGAGGTACATTCCGCGTCCGGGATTGTCGAGGACGATTTTATTGAGAGTCTGAGGATTATTATATTGTGCCCTGTAAATGTCCTGGCCGATAATATTTGTAATCTTAACGAATGAAACATCACGGTCGGTCTTTATGTTAAAATAATCTTCCCTTACCGGAACAGGATAAATGCTTACGGTGGCATCAGGCCCTTTCGATGTCATACCCTGTTTAAGACGTAAAGATGCAACAGCAGTACTATCCTTCTGGGCCTGAAGGCTAAGACTGAAAAATACAGACAGAATAAAGAGTATAACTTTCTTCATACATGCCGTTTTGGGAACTGCATCAAAAATTGTGCTAAAGATAGTAAAAAATTAAATAAAATGATCATATAGCTTCAATGCTTTATCAAGATCCTCAGGAGTATCTATCCCGAAACTCTCCCATTCAGTAACAGCACACCTTATTTTATACGAGTTTTCGATCCATCTGTTCTGCTCAAGTGATTCTGCTTTTTCAAGCGGGCTTCTTGCCAGCTTTGTAATTCTTTTAAGGATATCGGTCCTGTAGGCGTACATTCCCAGATGTTTATAATAAAGATGCTTTTCACTCCATTCCGCTGTCGGCAGATCCCTCACAAAGGGTATTGCTGCCCTGCTGAAATATATAGCATTTCCATCAGTATTGAGGATCACTTTCGGCTGGTTAGGGTTAAAAATGTCTTCTCCGGGCGAAGTTTTCCTTACAAGGGTAGCGAGTTCAGTTTCTTTATCTGTGAAACATGATTTCAGAAGATCTATCTGTTCGGGTTTAATAAATGGTTCATCGCCCTGAACATTTATGACCACGTCGATATTTTTACCCGTTTCTGCCACGATCTTTCCGACTGCCTCGGCACATCTGTCAGTACCGCTAGGGTGATCGGGGGATGTCATAACAACCTTTCCGCCAAATTGTAATACCGCGTCACGGATCCTGTGATCGTCAGTGGCAATATAAACAAGGTTAACTGATTTAAGGGCCTGTTCATAGACTCTTCGGATCATTGACTTGTCACCTATCATTGCCAGAGGTTTGCCGGGAAACCTTGTTGATGCGTAACGTGCCGGAATTATGGCTGCGAACTGATATCCAGACTCATTTTTCATGAGGCCAATTTACAAAAATTGTATTTCCCATTGTTTTAAAAATATCTTAAATTCGCACCAACTTCTGACGATTTATGAAAGACCTTCAAAATATAAAGCAAAGGTTCGGTATTATTGGTAATTATGAGGGACTTAACCGTGCGATTGATATTGCGGTACAGGTTGCTCCGACTGATCTTTCGGTTCTGATCACCGGAGAAAGCGGTACCGGGAAGGAGGTTTTTCCCCAGGTGATACACAGTTACAGCGCAAGGAAACATGGACCATATATTGCTGTAAACTGCGGTGCTATTCCTGAAGGGACTATTGATTCCGAGCTGTTCGGTCACGAAAAAGGAGCTTTTACGGGCGCCACCGACAGCAGAAAAGGTTATTTTGAGGTTGCCGACGGCGGATCGATCTTTCTCGATGAAGTGGCTGAATTACCGCTCTCAACGCAGGTGCGCCTTCTCAGGGTCCTGGAAACAGGTGAATTTATCAGAGTGGGTTCATCAAAAGTTCAGAAAACAAATGTAAGGGTAATTGCTGCCAGTAATGTCGATGTTCCCAATGCCATTGATCACGGACGTTTCAGGGAGGACCTGTTTTACAGGCTGAATACTGTTCCTATCCGGGTACCGTCTCTGAAGGAGAGGGGCGAAGATATAATACTTCTTTTCAGAAAATTCGCTGTCGATTTTGCAGATAAATACAGAATGCCTGCCATAAGGATCGACGCTGATGCAAGGATTCTCCTTCTGAATTACTCCTGGCCGGGAAATGTAAGACAGCTGAAGAATATCACCGAACAGATCTCAATTATCGAAAAGGAACGCGACATCACAGCAGTAACACTGAGATCATATCTTCCGGATTATGAAGGTGTGAAATTACCTGCGATCATCAAAAAGGAAGAGGATAAAACATATGCTTCCGAAAGAGAGATACTGTACAAGATCCTTTTTGACATGAAGAGTGACATGAATGATCTGAAAAAGCTTGTATATGATTTCATGCAGAGCGGAGATTCAAATATTACAACAGGAGAAACAAATTCCGGTATTATTAAAAATCTCTTCAGGGATGCAAAGGCTGAAAGAGTTACAGCCAAGGTACCGGATGCTTCACCGGTCGATTTTACATCCAGCTCAGGACTGGAAGATATCCAGGATACTGAGGAAATAGTTGAGGAATCATTGTCATTGGCTGACAAGGAAGTTGAAATGATAAGAAAAGCACTCGGGAAATTTAACGGTAAAAGAAAAATGGCGGCCCATGAGCTTGGCATTTCGGAAAGAACCCTTTACAGGAAAATCAAAGAGTATGGAATTGAAATGTGACCGGCGGGGAAGAAATCCTTTAATGATACTCCCGTTCATATTACTGACCGGATATATTCTTCTTCTGAATAGTTGCAAAATTTCATATTCCTTTTCCGGGGCCAGCATCTCTCCTGATGTTAAAACAATCAGTATTCAGTATTTTCAGAACAGGGCAAGCCTTGTACAGCCCGGTTTGAGCCAGAATCTGACGGATGCTCTTATAGATAAATGCAAATCACAGACTAACCTGGGATTCGTGAACGGAATAGGCGATGTAAATTTTGAAGGCGAGATTACAGATTATAATACAAGACCCCTTACAGTATCTGCAGATGCACAGGCTGCTACAAACAGGTTTACAATAACCGTAAGGGTGAAATTCACCAACGCCATCGATCCCGACCTGAGCTATGAACAGAGCTTCTCAAGATATGAAGATTATGACAGCGCTTTATCACTTGGTGATGTTGAAGATTCTCTTTCTGAAAAAATTATCGAGTTGCTGATCGAGGATATTTTTAATAAGGCTTTTGTGAACTGGTAGATAAGATGAACAGGACAGACTTTTTAAAGCTTATCGAAGGTCAGGGCCCCGGTAACCATACCGAGCTCGGGGAATTGAGCTCTCTCATCACCGTCTTTCCATATTTCCAGAGTGCCTATATGCTTCTCCTCAAAGGAATGAAGAACACCGGCGATGTAAAGTTCGAAAACCAGCTAAGAAATTCGGCTATGAGAATAGCCAGCCGTGAAGTATTATATTATTATCTTCAGAAAGAACCGGAACCAGCAGCCCGGATTCCTGATAAAGAAGTTGATCTGGCAGGGTTTACTCCGGAAAATATAAATAAGGAGGATGACGGAACAGATACACAGCAGGTTGTCATTGAGACTGCAAAGAACAGTGCAGACTTTATACACGAGATCGAAAAAGAGGAGGGAATACCCGAATCTGAAAATAAACCTCAGGGTTATTCTATTGTTATAACAGCCGAATCGGGGGATAAGGAATCGGATGCTTCGATTATAGTTATAAATGAGGAATCGGGAGAGATTGAAGAACGAATCGTATATATGGATCCGGGATTCTCTGTACCCGAAAAAGAAGACCTTCTCGAGCTGGAGACTGAACCTGACAAAATTTCTGAATTTCCGGAACCGGACGCTAACGGGGGGGAAAAGAATATTTCTGAACCTTTGTCGGCAAAACAGCTTCAGACTGAGCTTATAGACAGGTTTATAATTGCAAATCCGCGGATTGAACCAGTAAAGGAAAAGACCGACAACCCGGTTATAGATATATCCAAACCATTCACAGAACCGAGGGAAGAGTTCTTAACTGAAACTCTTGCAAGGATATATGTTAAGCAGGGCTACTTTTCGAAGGCTATTGATATTTATGAAAGATTAAGTTTGAAATATCCGGAAAAAAGCAGTTACTTTGCATCTCTAATTTTGGAAGTGAAGGAACATATAAAAAAATAAGGGAATGGGAATATACATTTTCATAACAGTTTTGATAGTAGTAGCCTGTATTCTTCAGGTATTGATTGTGTTGGTCCAGAATTCAAAAGGAGGGGGGCTTGCTGCCAATTTTACATCCACAGGTCAGACAATGGGTGTCAGGAAAACTGCCGATTTCCTTGAAAAATCGACATGGACACTTGCTGCTGCAATTCTGATACTTTGTGTCGTGGCAACTGCAACAATTCCCCGTGGCAGTGAAACACAGCAATCAAGGATAAGCACACAGATTAACAATGCTGTTGATCCCAATGCTATTCCTACATTACCGACTGCTGTTCCCCCGGCTTCGACGACTACAACACCTCCGGCTGGAGACGAAGACCAGCCTCAGAATTAATTTTTATTTTAAACATGATATTTTGAAGTGTCAGTTTGTCACAAACTGACATTTTTTATTTCAAAAATGGCATATTTGGCTATTTGGCATAAATTATGCTCACAGAGACGTCAGTAAAACAATATTTAACTTTAAAACTATTGATAATATGGCACAATTAAAAGGAAAGATTCTGGCAGGAAAGGTTCTAGTTAAACCGAATGAAGCTGAAGCTAAAACTGCCAGCGGGATAATTATTCCGGATTCAGCAAAGGAAAAACCTCGCCAGGGAAAAGTTGTTCTCGCGGGTGCAGCAAAGAAAGATGAGGAGATGGAAGTGAAAAAAGGTGACGAAGTCCTCTATGGTAAATATTCCGGTCAGGAACTTACAATTGATGGGGAAGACTATTTGCTTATCTCACAGTCAGATATTCTTTTTATAATGTAATTCAGAAACCAATAAATCAATAAAAAATGGGAAAAGAGATTAAGTATAATATTGATGCACGTGCACTTCTTAAAGAAGGTGTTGATCAGCTTGCAGATGCAGTAAAGGTTACCCTTGGTCCGAAAGGCCGTAATGTGGTACTTGAGAAAAAATTCGGCGCTCCCCTTGTTTCAAAGGACGGTGTGACTGTTGCCAAGGAAATAGAACTTACTGATCCATATAAGAATATGGGTGCACAGATGGTTAAGGAGGTTGCTTCAAAAACCGGTGATATAGCAGGTGACGGTACTACTACTGCAACTGTACTTGCTCAGGCAATAATCAATGTAGGACTGAAGAACATAACTGCCGGTGCAAATCCAATGGATGTCAAGAGAGGTATCGACAAAGCAGTTGAAAAAGTTGTTGAAAGTATCAAATCACAGGCTCAGCTTGTAGGTGATGATCTGAAAAAGATCGAACAGGTTGCAAGGATCTCTGCCAACGACGATCAGGAAATAGGTAAGCTCATTGCTGAAGCCATGAGCAAGGTGCACAAAGAAGGGGTCATAACTGTTGAAGAATCAAAAGGGACTACAACATCTGTTGAAATAGTTGAAGGTATGCAGTTCGACCGCGGATATATATCGGCATATTTTGTAACAAATACCGATAAGATGGAAGCAGAGCTCGAGAATCCGTACATCCTTATTTATGATAAGAAAATATCATCGATGAAGGATATGCTACCTATACTTGAATCATCTGCCCAGACCGGGAAACCCCTTCTGATAGTTTCAGAAGATATTGAAGGAGAAGCTCTTGCAACACTTGTTGTAAACCGTCTGCGTGGTTCGCTGAGAGTTTGTGCAGTTAAAGCCCCGGGCTTTGGCGACAGAAGGAAAGAGATGCTTGAAGATATTGCAATTCTGACAGGTGGTACCGTTATTTCTGAAGAAAAAGGCCTCAAGCTTGAACATGCAACACTCGATATGCTTGGTACATCCGAGAAAGTAACAGTAAACAAGGAGAATACCACAATTGTGAACGGTTATGGTGATAAGGACATGATCAAAGCCCGTATTGGCCAGATCAAACAGCAGATGACAACCACAACTTCCGATTATGATAAGGAAAAGCTTCAGGAAAGACTCGCGAAACTGGCCGGTGGAGTGGCAGTACTTTACATTGGAGCCGCCTCAGAGGTTGAAATGAAGGAGAAGAAAGACCGCGTGAACGATTCATTGCATGCTACCCGTGCAGCTATTGAAGAAGGCATTGTTCCCGGTGGTGGTGTCGCATATATCCGTGCAACAAAAACACTGGAAGGTCTGAAAGGTGAAAATGAGGATCAGACAACCGGTATTGAAATTATTAAACGTGCAATTGAAGAACCTCTCCGCCAGATCGCAGTTAATGCAGGCATGGAGGGAGCTGTTATTGCACAGAATGTGAAATCAGGTAAAGGCGACTATGGATATAATGCACAGACCAATAAATTTGAGAAGCTTTTTGCAGCAGGCGTTATTGATCCTGCAAAAGTTACCCGAGTAGCACTCGAAAATGCAGCATCGATAGCAGGTATGTTCCTGACAACAGAAGCTGTAATTGTCGAGGAAAAAGAAGATAAACCGCAGATGCCGCCTCAGGGAATGGGTGGTGGAATGCCGGGAATGATGTAAAATTAACATCAATATATAATAGATCCACAGGGGCATTGCATGCAATGCCCCTACTTATTATATTTGCACCTGATTTAGAACCTGCTGTCCTGATGGATAATATCCGAAACTTCTGTATAATAGCACATATCGACCACGGTAAAAGCACTCTGGCAGACCGTCTCCTTGAAAAGACAAACACTGTAACCGAGAGAGATTTCCAGGACCAGGTTCTTGATAACATGGATCTTGAAAGGGAAAGAGGGATCACGATCAAGAGTCATGTTATACAGATGGAATATACTTATGAAGGGAAAAAATACCTGCTGAACCTTATCGACACCCCCGGGCATGTCGATTTTTCATATGAGGTCTCACGATCCATAGCAGCCTGTGAGGGTGCCCTTCTTGTGATTGATGCCACACAGGGAATACAGGCCCAGACCATTTCAAACCTGTACATGGCCATCGGTCATAACCTCGAGATAATTCCCGTGCTGAACAAGATGGATATGGCAAGCGCCATGCCTGAGGAAGTTAAAGACCAGATAGTTGATCTTACCGGATGCAAAAGGGAGGATATAATTGAGGCCAGTGCAAGAACCGGAATGGGTGTCGACAGAATACTTAGTGATATTGTCAGGATTATCCCGCCTCCGAAAGGTGATCCGGAAGCTCCTCTTCAGGCACTTATCTTCGACTCGATATTCAATTCTTTCAGGGGGATTATAGTTTATTTCAAGATCGTAAACGGAACCCTGAGAAAGGGTGACAGGGTTAAATTTGTAAGCACAGATCATGAATACAATGCCGATGAGATCGGCGTACTGAAATTCAAACAGGATCCGCGTGATATTATGGGTCCGGGAAGTGTAGGCTATATTATATCCGGAGTAAAGAATTCTGCTGAAGTCAGGGTAGGAGATACAATTACTCAGGTAAAGAATCCGTGTGACAAGGCAATTGAAGGTTTCGAGGAAGTTAAACCGATGGTTTTTGCCGGAATGTACCCTGTTGACGCCGATGAATACGAAGATCTGAGGAGTTCAATCGAAAAGCTTCAGCTCAACGACGCTTCCCTTACTTTCGTACCGGAATCCTCTGCAGCACTCGGGTTCGGATTCAGATGCGGATTCCTCGGACTGCTTCATATGGAAATAGTCCAGGAACGTCTTGACCGCGAATTTAATATGGACGTTATTACAACGGTTCCCAATGTGTCATTCAGGGTTCTTACAACAAAGGGAGAAGAGATAGATGTTCATAATCCGTCAGGCTTGCCTCCTGTAACAAACATTGAAATTATCGAGGAACCTTATATTATTGCACAGGTGATCACACAGGCAGATTTTACCGGGGCAATAATGAATCTTTGTATTGACAAGAGAGGTACTCTGAAAAATCAGGTATATCTTACCCGTGACAGGGTTGAACTGACTTTTGAAATGCCTCTTTCAGAGATCGTATTTGATTTCTATGACAAGCTCAAGAGCATTTCGAAAGGATATGCATCATTCGATTATTATTACAGCGGCTATCAGAAAGCTGACCTTGTGCGGCTTGACATACTTCTTAACGGGGAAATGGTAGATGCATTGTCAACACTTATTTACCGTGGTCATGCCTATGATTTCGGCCGTAAAATGTGTGTGAAGCTGAAGGAACTGATCCCCCGGCAGCAATTTGAAATTGCAATACAGGCGGCAATAGGAGCAAAGATAATTGCCCGTGAAACTGTGAAAGCTGTACGAAAAGATGTTACAGCCAAATGCTATGGCGGCGACATCACAAGAAAAAGGAAACTTCTTGAAAAACAGAAGAAGGGAAAGAAGAGAATGAGGCAGATCGGAAATGTAGAGGTGCCACAACAGGCATTCCTGGCTGTTCTGAAGCTGGACTGACAATATTATTAATCAGCCGGTGTTCAATAAAATCTATTATTTGTCGAGGATTGCGGATTTTTATAAAAAATTGTTAAATTAGCCGCCGGATAAACAGTGGATAAATAAGATATATTAATCCTTTTATCTAACCGTAACCGAATACCCTGATCGGACAGATCAGGGTTTTTTATCAGCTTATCAGCTTATATCCCTTGCCATGGACGTTGAGGATCCTCACTTCAGGATCCTTCCTGAGGTATTTTCTGAGCCTTGTAATATAAACATCCATGCTGCGGGCATTGAAATAATTATCGTCGATCCAGATTGACTTGAGTGCAAAATTCCGTTCAAGGATATCTTTTCCATACCTGCACAGCAGTTCAAGAAGCTCGGATTCTTTTGTTGTGAGCCTGGTTTCCTGACCTTCGATTATGAGAAGCTGCCTCATCGTATCAAATGTATAGTTGCCGATTGTATAGATATCCTGTTTACCCGGGGCAGCGGCCGGTACACTTCTCTTGAGGACTGCCTGGATCCTGTAAAGGAGCTCTTCCATTGAAAATGGTTTTGTAATGTAGTCGTCGGCTCCCGAACGAAATCCTTCAAGAACATCTTCTTTCTGACTTTTGGCAGTAAGGAAAATCAAAGGTATATCCGGTTTTATCCTCCTCATTTCACGCGCCAGTGTGATCCCGTCCATTTCGGGCATCATAATGTCGAGAATGCAGAGATCAAAACTCTCTTTTATGAAAGCTTCCAATGCCTGAATGCCATTCACGAACAGCATCGTATCGTATTTCTTTACCTTGAGATAGTTCTTTAACAGATTTCCAAGGTTACTATCGTCTTCTGCCAGTAGGATTTTTGTGCTTTTCATCTTCTCCCGTTTTGAGGAATAAAAATTATAAATTTAGTGCCTTTATTAAGATGGCTTTCAGCCTTAATGGTGCCGTTATGTTCGTCAATTACTTTCTTTACATAACTCAAGCCCAGACCGAAGCCTTTTACATTATGTACATTACCCGAATGGACACGATAAAACTTATCGTAAATCCGGTTCAGGTCTTCCTTGCTTATGCCAATCCCTTTATCTTCAATAATAATTATTATACCCTTCCGGTTGTTTTTTGTTGCTATTGTAATATTGGGCTGACCTTTTGAATATTTGATGGCATTATCAATTAGATTCGATATTGCATTCTTAAAATGGATTTCGTCAATCATTACTGATTCTGACACTGCCCTGAAATCAGTACCGATCCTGCCGTTCGAACTTCTGATCTGCAGTTTGTAATTATCTAATACATCCAGAAGCACTTTATTAAGATCGAGCGAGGCGAAATTAAGTTTCATTTTTGTTTTTTCGAAGATCGCCATCTGAAGTACTTTCTCGACCTGGAATTTAAGTCTCATGCTCTCATCCGAAATCACCTTCGCGAGAGTGTCGATATTCTTGCTGGCATCAGAAACCGATTTATCAGCCAGAAGCTGGGATGCAAGAGAAATTGTGGAGATGGGTGTCTTTAGTTCATGGGTCATATTGTTTATAAAGTCATTCCTTATTTCCGATAATTTCTTTTGCCGGAAAATTACTATGAACGTTCCGGCCGAGAGTAAAAGGAGTAACGATGCGAAGAGGATTGAAAGAATGGCAAGATTGCCGATCTTCCCAAATTTATATTGCTGTTCCTGAAGGCAATACATAACAAGCTGATTCTGGCTGGGTACAGGATCGTTCGGGAACAGCTGGATTATGAATTTGTTTGTCCCGGGTGCGTCAGTAAATCCTGCAGTTTTCCATATCTGTCCGTAACGGCCGGAACGTATCGAATATTCAAACTCAAGATCAATACCTACATTTGTAAGCGCCTTGCGAAGCATAGGCTTAAGGTCAGCGGGATTGATTCTCTCCCTTATATCGGGTGTGTTGTAAAGGATCTTGTCCATTATGTTTTCGAGAACTACGATCTTGTTTGATACCCGTCCGCTCAGTTCTGCATTTATTGCCTGCTGCGATGTTTCATATGATTCATCGGCCGTATAATCCGGTACATTCTCCTCGGAAATGAAGATCTTTTGTCCTGATCCGGTTATTGCAACCGGGTCTTCCGGATTGTTAAGGCCATAAATCTCCAGTAATTTAGAATTAGGCTGATATCCTCTTAATTTCCGTGCAAGAGGAGAGTCTCTTGGGACAATAGCCGTTACTGAATCGGCCGATACCGGATCAATCTCCTCCATGATCCGGTTAATAAGTTCATTTTCTTCAAGATCAACTATTACAGATTCGAGGGCTTTGTTTGCAAGCATCCTGAATTCCTGATCGGTAATCTCGATTGCATTACGGATCCAGTATACCTGAAGAAGGATCAGTCCTGACAGTGTCAGAAAGAATAAAAGAGCCAGTAATACAATCGTACTTTTTTTCATATAGTTGCAAAAGTACTACTATATATAAATTATGTTAAGACTCTTTAACTTTCTTTAACAACATTACACATAGTCTGAACGTTTATATGAAAAATACCCGGTCTGAAAGGTTAAGAAATTTAACTATTAATTAAATTATAGTTAATCTTAATATCAGTATAAATAAAAATTTGGTTATATTAAATGTATGTAATATCTTTGTACAGGATTTGGCACGAAATTTGAAATACAAAATATAGAGGTTTTTTTCATAGGTTAGGTTAGTTTTAGGGTTATCAAAAAGTGAGCCGTCTCCGCCCGGAGGCGGCTCTTCTTTTTTATTAGTACTTCTAATATAACTGATTCCCGGCAGGATATCTTACAGTTTAGTGAATGAGAAATCCTGAATTCCTGTCCTTAAGAATTTCTGTTCCTATCTTAAATACTGCCGTGATGCATTCAATATTCCTGAGAAGAGACATGATCCTGCCTGTATCGGATTCAATGTCAATATTATGGATATGTAGGAAATAATCTATGTTTTTCATTTTCCTTATCAGATAATGTTTCCCCGAACGGTTAGAGGTGAGGTCATATACAGGTTCAGAGGGATCTGATGAGCTTGAAAATCTGCTGAAAATCAGTTCCTCGTTATTTTCATCATTAAGGATTACAGGAAGATTACTTTTCAGGGAAATACCTAATTTCCTGTTAAGTGCTATCGATATCTTATAATCAGGTTCTGCTGCAACTATGCCGAAAAGTATCGCTTCGGTATTTTCTCCGATATTGAGTGTTACCTTTTTTATTTTGGATGGGGACTTCATTTTACCTTTCCCGGCTTTATAAAGGTAGGAAAAAATTAAATATTAACCGGGCTGGTCCTGAATATCCCTTATTTTTTTCCAGGCTTTACAGGATGCTTCCTGTTCGGCTTCTTTCTTTGCAGATCCGTTGCCCTTGCCATATTCCTCTTTATTTATATAGAGTGTGGAAGTGAAAAACGACTTTTTCAGATCGAAATCGTATTCTTCATTATATGTAAAGGTAAGCTGAAACTTGTTTTTCTGCACCCATTCAAAAACAAGGCTTTTGTAATCTGTATCAGTTTTAATTATATTTTCCAGGTCAAGATACTTATTGAATATATTCTTTATGAACAGCTTTTCAGTTTTTCTGAATCCCTTGTCGAGGAATATCGATCCTATTAATGCCTCGAAGGCGTCGCCGCAGAGGTTTTTGGCATTTTGGACAGAATTTACATTACTTATAAGCAGCCTGTCAATTCCCATAGAAACGGCAAGCTGGTTGAGGACATCCCTGTTTACAGTACGGGACCGGATTTTTGTAAGGAAACCTTCATTGGCTTCAGGGAATTTCCTGAAAAGATAATCTGATAATATTGTATCGAGAACTGCATCTCCGAGATACTCGAGCCTTTCGTTATTAATTCTGTTACCGTCGGGCATTGTATAGGATGCAGAGCGGTGAATAAATGCTGCTTCATACAGTTGCAGGTTCCCCGGCCTGAATCCCAGTATTTTTTTCAGGTGTGATCTGAACTCCCTTTTATTAAGAAGATAGGTGCCGTTAGATCTGATGGAGAGCAAGAATCTTAGAATTCAGCTTTTCTGATAACAATAGAAGCATTATGACCGCCGAACCCGAAAGTATTGCTGAGAGCAACATTGATCTTTCTGGGTTGTGCCTCGTTGGGCGTAATATTAAGTTTCTGGTCTATCTGAGGATCAGGAACCTTATAGTTAATAGTCGGAGGGACAATATCATAAAGGGTGGCCAGAATTGTTGCTATCGCTTCCACAGCGCCTGCTGCACCCAGAAGGTGTCCTGTCATCGATTTTGTCGCACTCAGGTTCATATTGTATGAATGTTCCCCGAAGACTGCGAGGATCGCTTTTACTTCGGAAATATCCCCGAGGGGTGTGGCTGTTCCGTGGACATTAATATAATCAATGTCCTCCGGTTTAAGACCTGCATCCGATACTGCTATTTTCATCACATTCCGGGCACCGGTTCCTTCAGGGTGAGGTGCGGTAAGATGGAATGCATCAGCTGTCATGCCTGTACCAGCCAGTTCAGCATATAACTTTGCTCCTCTTGCCCTGGCATGTTCCAGATCTTCAACAATTATGGCTCCGCTTCCTTCTCCCATGACAAATCCATCGCGGGTAAGATCAAAAGGACGTGATGCTGTCTGGTATTCAGCATTGTTGGTTGACATTGCCATCATGGCATTGAAGCCGCCTATTCCGGGTTCATTTATTGCAGCCTCCGATCCTCCGGTAATAAAAATATCAGCTTTGCCCAGTTTAATATAGTTAACCGCGTCGATCAAAGCATGTGTCGAAGAGGCACATGCAGAAACAGTGGCAAAATTCGGACCCCTGAACCCATATTTGATTGATATGGACCCCGATGCAATATTGCTTATCATCTTGGGAATGAAAAAAGGACTGAACCTCGGTGTTCCATCCCCCTGAACATAACCTTTGATCTGATCATAAAAAGTAGAAAGCCCTCCTATCCCTGAAGACCAGATCACACCGACACGATCCTTGTTGACACTGTTCAGGTCGATACCTGAATCAGCAATAGCTTCATCGCATGATATAAGTGCAAACTGTGAATAAAGGTCAAGCTTGTTGGCCTCTTTTCTGTCGAAATACTTTAAAGAGTCGTATCCTTTTACCTCGCAGGCAAATTTGGTCTTGAACTTTTCAGTATCGAAGCGGGTTATCAGGCCCGCTCCGCTTATACCGTTTTGTAATCCTTCCCAAAATTCATGCAAATTCTTCCCCAATGGAGTCAAGGCTCCAAGTCCGGTAACAACAACTCTTCTCATAAATGGGCTATTTTCAATGCAAATCTATTTTGCATTCTCCTCGATGTACTTTATTGCATCTCCAACGGTGCTGATGGTTTCTGCCTGATCATCAGGAATCCCTATGTTAAATTCCTTTTCAAATTCCATGATCAGTTCAACAGTGTCAAGAGAGTCAGCTCCCAGATCATTGGTAAAACTTGCTTCGGGAGTTACTTCCGATTCATCAACTCCGAGTTTGTCTACAATAATCTCTTTTACTCTTGTCGCAATGTCAGACATAATGATAAATTTTAATTAATATTAAGTTATGAACCCTGCAAAGAAATATATTTGTACTTTATTTTTCAAATGATTTTGGGATTTTTATTTTCTGTAATAGATATCACGCAGATAATCAATAAGATAAACTTAATATTATCTTCAGGAAACAACTTTCCCCGATAATTTTTAAGTCTCATATAATGAAGAATATAGCAATATTTGCTTCCGGGACCGGTACAAATGCTGAAAATATAATTAAATACTTTTCGACCAGAAACAGCGCCAAAGTGGTTCTTGTTTTATCAAATCGTCGTGAAGCCGGCGTACTTAAAAGGGCAGAAGCTCTGGGAGTCAATACATATTTTTTCGACCGGAATGATTTTTATGTAAGCGGGTCAGTACTGAAACATCTGTTGCAGAGCCGTATTGATTTTATTGTTCTGGCCGGCTTCCTGTGGCTGGTTCCGGATAATATAATAAAGTGCTTTGAAGGCAGGCTTATTAATATACACCCTGCCCTTCTGCCTGCATACGGTGGAAAAGGAATGTATGGCGACAGGGTTCACAGGGCTGTTATTGAGAACAAAGACAGGGAATCGGGTATTACAATTCATTACGTGAACAATAATTATGATGAAGGGGATATAGTTTTTCAGGCAAAGTGCAAGGTAGGACAGTCAGACACGCCGGAATCTCTGGCTTCGAGGATACATGCACTAGAATACAAGTATTTCCCTGAAATAATTGAGAAGCTGATCCTTGAGATGGAATGAATGATCAGAAAGAAGACAGCAGAGCTTCTACAACTCTTTTGTTTTTCTCAAATCTTGCCAGGTTCTCTTCAAGTACCGGTTCAACGGGAGGCGCTTCGATGGTAAGGGGATCAACCGGAGAGCCGTTTTTATAGAATCTGAAATCGAGATGCGGACCTGAAGAAAGGCCGCTGCTGCCTACATAACCTATAATATCTCCCTGTTTCACGAATGCACCTGATTGAATTCCCGGTCCGAACCTGCTGAGGTGCAGATAAGCTGTCGAATATATACTGTTATGTACTAATCTGACCATTCTGCCCGAGCCGCTTTCTGTTGTTGCTGCAGTTACCCTGCCATCGCCTATTGCATGTACAGGTGTGCCTATCGGCGCTGCATAATCCACTCCATAATGTGGCCGGCGGATCCTGAGTATGGGATGCAACCTTGAAGAAGAATACCGTGAACTGATCCTTGAAAACTGAAGAGGGGCTTTCAGGAATGCCTTTCTCAGACTGTTTCCGGTACTGTCATAATAACTTTCTGTACCGTTCTGGATGAAAGGTATTGCCAGTGTAGTTTTTCCTGCCCATGTAAATTGCGCACCGAAAATCCTTCCTATGCCCTGTGATTTATCATTGATGAATAACTCTTCATAAATTACCCTGAAGCTGTCGCCTTTCTGGAGGCCGAAAAAATCAACTGTCCAGGCATAGATCTCTGAAAGGCTTATTGCGAGCATGGGATGAAGACTGTCAGCCATCATTGCCTCCCAGAGTGATGTCTCAATCGTTCCTGAAGAATACCTGATCTCCGATGTGATCTTCTGTCTGAACGGAGTAATATTTAACGAATCCCGGAAGCTGAATATGTAACTTGTTGCAGGTTCATGTTCATAGATCAGATATCCGGCTCTTCCGGCTGAATCATTATCGCAAAGGAGAAAATAGTTATTTCCTGCCCTGATCTTTCTGACATCAAAAACATCCGCAGAATTTCTGATCACTTCATCAATTTCCGGCATTGTAATGCCATGCTCAAGAAGGATCTGTGAAAGTATGCCATTCCGTTTAATCTTTCCCGTTACCAGGTTAAATGAATCTGCAGGTATTCCAAAAAACAGATTCACAGGTTTTTTTTCTTCCGGGTTAGCAGGAATTGTGTCAAACTCCAGTGTGTGGGCCACGGGTTCATTTAAATTGACACATGATACAAGTGAAATAATAAGTATGAAGAATAACAGGGTTTTATATAAAAATGACATTCCGGGCAGCATTAATTCTTAATGACAACATTCACAATACGGTTTGGTACAACAATAATATTTGTCATGGTACCTGTAGCCAGCCACTTTTTTGCTCTTTCATCTTCAAGGACGATCCTGCTGATCTCATTCTTTGACATTGTAACCGGCAGCTCTATCTTAAACCTGAGCTTACCGTTAAAAGATACGGGATATTCAAAGACTTCTTCCTTCAGGTAATCCTTATTTACCATCGGCCAGGGTTCATATGCAATTGTATTCCTGTTTCCGAGGATATTCGAGAGTTCTTCGGCCAGATGCGGAGCGAACGGGGAAAGTATCCTGGTGAAAATCCCGGCCGTTCCGGCAGTAACCTTCCCTTTTTTTATCGCCTGATTAAGGAAGATCATCATGGCTGAAATGGCTGTATTGAAGTGCAGATTCTCTATATCCGATTCAACTTTTCTTATTGCCTGATGCAATCCTTTAAGTATTTCGGGATCTTCATCTCCTTTGGTTATGTTTTCAGGATTCGAAAAGAACCTGAATGTTCTTCCGAGGAAATTGAATACACCTTTTACTCCTTTATCATCCCAGGGCTTTGTCACATCAAGCGGACCCATGAACATTTCATAGAGTCTGAGGGAGTCGGCGCCGTACTTTGAAACAACGTCATCGGGATTGACCACATTTTTTAATGATTTAGACATTTTTGCAACGATCTGCCTCACTTCCGATCCGTTTTCACTGTTGAAGAATTTCCCGTTACGTTCTTCAATTATATCTGCTGATATTTTTGCTCCGGTTTCATTTTCGTAAGCATATGCAAGTATCATCCCCTGGTTGAAGAGCTTCTGGTAAGGCTCATCAGTCGATACAATTCCGAGATCATATAGCACTTTATGCCAGAACCGGCTGTAGAGGAGGTGAAGGACAGCATGTTCAGCTCCTCCTATATAGATATCGACAGGCATCCAGTATTTTTCCTTTTCCGGATCGAATATTCTTTTATCATTGGAGGGATCGATATAACGCAGATAATACCAGCATGATCCTGCCCACTGGGGCATGGTATTGGTCTCACGTCTTCCTTTTCTTCCGGATTTATCAGTTACATTGAGCCAGTCTTCTGCATTTGCCAGAGGTGATTCCCCGGTCTCACCCGGAAGATAATTCTCCATTTCGGGGAGCTGCAGGGGAAGTTCCGATTCATCAAGCAGTGTTATCTCACCATCTTCCCAGTGGATCACAGGAAATGGTTCACCCCAGTACCTCTGCCGGCTGAAGAGCCAGTCTCTCAGCTTATAGTTTATCTTAGCCTTTCCTATATTCTTCGATTCGAGCCAGTCTGTGATCTTCGCTATACCGGCTTCCTTATTCAGGCCGTTTATATCGATCCCTGTCAGCTTATCTGATGAATTAATATATCTGCCGTCTTCGGTCCAGCATTCTTTTCCTTTAATGATCCTCTCTTTCTGTTCCTTGTCCATAACATCAGGATCCTGGATGCAGAGGATCGGTAGGCCGAATTCCTGAGCAAATTCAAAATCGCGTGTATCATGTGCCGGGACAGCCATTATTGCACCTGTGCCATATCCGGTAAGGACATAATCGGCCACCCAGACCGGTATTTTCTTATGATTTACAGGATTGATTGCATACCTGCCGCTAAAAACACCTGTTTTTTCTTTTGCCAGGTCAGTACGGTCAAGTTCGGATTTAAGTGAAGCAGCCCTGATATAGTTTTCCACTTCTGCCGCATGATCAGCCGTTGTTAACTGTTTTGTAAGAGGGTGTTCGGGGGCGATAACCATATAGGTTGCACCGAAGAGTGTGTCGGGTCGTGTTGTAAATACTTTCAGTACTTCGTCCATTCCGTCGAGCCTGAAATCGACTTCTGCTCCGGTAGAGCGGCCTATCCAGTTTCTCTGCATTTCCTTTATCCCTTCCGGCCACTCCAGATCATCAATACCTTTAAGCAGCCTTTCAGCATAAAGAGGTATCCGGAGCATCCACTGCTTCAGATTTTTCTTTTCAACCCTGTTCCCGCAC
>JAKQPD010000309.1 GCA_029564935.1 Bacteroidota bacterium | reverse complement strand
TTCAGGCATATAAAATCAAATTTTTCAGTATCAATGGCTTTAATTACAGCATCCTTTACAAGGTATGCACTCATTTCAGGCTGAAGATCATATGTTGAAACCTTTGGTGAAGGGATAAGTGTTCTCTCCTCTCCTTCAAATGTTTCCTCCCGTCCGCCCGAAAAGAAAAATGTCACATGGGCGTATTTCTCAGTCTCGGCAATCCTCAGCTGTTTCCTTCCTGCTGAAGCAAGAACTTCTCCCATAGTATTATTGGCATTCTCCTTTGGATATATAACATGTAATCCTTTGAAAGTGGCATCATATGGTGTCATTGTACAGTAATACAAAGGGATTGTCTTCATGCCATATTCCGGCATATCTTTCTGGGTCAGGACAATTGTTAGCTCCTTGGCCCTGTCGTTCCTGAAATTAAAGAATACAATAACATCACCCGGTTGTACTTTCCCTACAGGTTGCCCGGAATCATCCACCACAACTATCGGTTTCATGAACTCATCAGTAACGCCGGAATCGTAAGATTTCTGCATAGCATCGAGAATATCTGTAGCTGGTATTCCGATTCCGTTCACTATCAGGTCATATCCTTCTTTGATCCTTTCCCATCTCTTATCCCTGTCCATTGCATAATAACGGCCGACGAAAGAGGCAACCTTACCGTTAGATTTTTCAAGATACGTCAGAAGGTTTTTCATATACCCGAGACCGCTGCGCGGATCAGTATCGCGTCCGTCGCCAAATCCATGGATAAATACATTCTTCAGATTGTAATCCATTGTCATATCACATAAATGATAAAGGTGCCTGTCGAGAGAATGAACTCCTCCGTCTGAAAGGAGACCAAAGAAATGCACCTGCTTATTTTTATCACGGGCATAGGAAAACGCTTCAGTCAGAACCTTGTTCTGCTTTATTTCACCGGTTTTGCATTCCTTGTTAATTTTTACAAGATCCTGGTAGATTATTCTTCCGGCTCCGATGTTAAGATGTCCCACCTCGGAGTTTCCCATCTGTCCTTCAGGCAGTCCGACATCCTCCCCGGAGGCAAACAGCCTTGAATTGGGATACTTTTTCACCAGTTCGTCAAGATTGGGTGTTGGTACTGTACTTATCACATCGGCTGCTGATCCGTCACCGATCCCCCAGCCGTCCAGTATCATCAGAAGTGTCTTTTTATTTTTCATTATATTAATAAGGTATAGAGTACTAACAAATAAAACCATAATTATGGCCTGCAAATTTAGCGAAAAAGGGGTTTGTCCCAAATAATATACTATCTCAGACTGAAATAAAATATCAGAAGACCGGATGAATTTATTTTACTTCTCTTATCCTTATTTTGATTTCAGAATCCGTACAGGTTTTTTCAAAAGGTATATCCCTGCCCACATATAAGTTCCACTCATCCTGTGTCATGTTCCTTGAAACCAACGAACAGATGTCCCGTACCATGAAGTCAGAATGGGTCAGGCGGCTGACGAGATTGTTCTTGCCTTTATCTGTACCCGAAATAATTGACTGTCCGTCAGGGCTGAACTGAATTGTAATTACCGAACCTTCATTATCGGTAATTATCACAGGTGGTTCTGAAAGATCGGAAACATTTCTTATGTTGAAGATCCTCACCGATCTGTCCGCACCGGCTGTCGCCATTTGTTCCTTTACCCTGCTGAACTGTATATCGTTTACTTTTGAGGTATGTGCTTTTACAAATGAAATCCTTTCTCTCAAAACCACATCCCACAGTTCGACGAATCCTTCAGGATCACCTATTGCTAGTATACTTTTGTCAGGTAAGAACCTTATCACATTGATCTTCTTTCTTACAGTTTCAATCATGAAGTAGTTGTGATTATTTTCAGGATTCCATACTATAATTTTGTTTTCTGAATTGATACCTGCAAAATATTCACCTCCTGAAGAAACATCAACCTTTATTATTCCTGTTCCTGCCGGTGTAACATTTGTACAGGTTTTCTCGTTCAGATCCCATTTAAGTACACGTCCGTCGAGTGAAGCGGAATAAAGGAAATTCCCGTCTGATGAGAAGTTAAGAGAATTAATCCTGTCTGTATGAGCTGAAAGCTTATACTTTACACCTTCCCCGCTAAGTGGTATCATATGAACGGAAGAGTTTGTTTCACCTGCAGCGAGCCATGATGCATCAGGATTAACAGCAAGTATTTCTATTACCTTTTCGCCGGAATAGATTTCACTGAAATTGCGATTATCGCCTGATAATGTCCACTTCAGGACTTTACCGTCACTGCCCGAAGTAAAGAATTCCTTACCGTCGGGATGGAATGCAATGCTTTTTATTTCTCCCTCATGACCGTTGAAGGTCTTATAACCGATTGCATATTGTCGTGTGATATTATAGAGCCCGGAATAAATATCAGCATCATTGTCAGATCCTCCGTTTTTCTTATTGAAAAGATAAGCCTGGTAAGCCAGGAGGGTTTGAAGGTCTTTATTTCCGTCGAGTTGGAGGGATCTTAGTGATAATGATTTCCCGACTGAAAGCATTCTGAGTCTTACAGCTTCATCCTTCTGTTCGGTTGCGGAAGCAGCCATCAGGCTGGCTTCTATAACAGCGCTTTGTGCAGAATCGGCAAAACTTTCAGCTGCCGATAACCTTGACTGAATGAATGCTTTTTGCTTAAGTGCCTCTTCGGCATTTCTCCGTGCGATAACAGCTCCGGAATCGGATTCCTGTAACTTCATGAAAGCAACTGAAGCTGTTGAATCTGCCTTAATTTTTTCCTTTTCGGCAAGTATCCGTTTTGTTTCTTCGAGCGCTTTTTGCCTGTCGGCCGAGACTTTTTGAATAAATGCCGATATCATTAATCCCAGAGCAATAATTGTGGCACCTCCAAAGAATATTGTCATTATCCTGGTGCGCTTCATTTTACTTCTCTGGATCTTCAGCTTTCTTTCTTCTTCATCAAGATATTCTTTTTCGCTGGTCCTGAGGAAGACCATTGCTCTTTCGAATGCAGGGTCATATCTTCTGGCCCATTTCAGTGTGGGTTTTTCCCTGTCGCGCCAGTTGATTGCCAGCTGAAGATCCGGAGTTCTCATTAATCCGGTCTTCCCGTGCTGGTATAATGACGATGATTCAGCGAGCTTCAGGTACATCTGAATTGATGAAGCCTCCTCGTCAACCCATGCAGTGAGCCTGCTCCACAATCTGATGAGACTCTCGTGCGAAAGGTCGATAACGGAATCTTCATTCAGCGGAAGACCGTATCGTGGTGTGAGGAATGACCTTGATGGTTGTCTGAATTTTTCTATCACCTCTGCCAGTTCTGCGGAGGAACAGTCAATAATAGATTTCAGGGTTGAAAAGACTGTTGGTCTTCTGATCCCCCTGTTGTCGCTTCCTTTTTCAGTCAGAGCCCTGAACATCCTTCTGCATATCTCCCTGCCACGGTTATCGAGTTCTCCGAAAGCTTCGTCGGCATGCCGTGCCATTGCATTCCTCATGGTACCCACCGAATCATAATCGGCATAACCAAGCGGCCTTTCAGGATCTTTGAGCTCGAGCCAGTGATTCCATGTCCTCATAAGAGCATGCTGCAATACAGGCAACTGATCAGAGTGTTCATCAATATCGTCAAGAAGAGTCTCAACAAATGATTTATCGATTGAAGCTCCTGCATATTTCACAGGCCCCTCAATAACCTGCCTGTAATTCTCCCTTTCCATACGCGGTATAAGGAAATTACTTGTATTTATCAATTGTGTAAGCCCCTGGTAATATGCACACTCACCCATGAAATCGGCCCTCATTGTGACAATTGTATAGACTCTTGAATCCGAAAGACTTACCGCATTGACAAGATTCTCGACAAATTCTCCGGTTTCAGTACCGTATGTTCCACCAGTATCGGATGTGCGGTATCTGAAAAGCTCCTCGAACTGATCGACAACCAGTAAAACTTTCTCATATCCCCTTATTATATGTTTTTTCAGGGCTATGGATATGCCGTCTGACTCCCTGTGAAGGTCGGAAAGAAGTGTTTCAACAGGGACTTCTTTCAATCCGGTCTCAGCAATATTTTCATGAATGGCATGAGCCAGACTCTCGAAGGGATCATTTCCAGGCCTGAAGATTATAATTCTCCACGGAGAGAATTCTTTTCGCCCCATTTCCTTTATCCTTGGCAAAATGCCACAGTAAACCAAAGACGATTTACCGCTTCCGGACGCTCCGGTGACCGTTACAAAACGGTTTCTCAGAAGCTTGGAGAATACTTCATCACTTTCCTTTTCACGTCCGAAGAAGAGCTCACTTTCTTCCGGAGTAAAGGGTCTTAACCCTGGAAAGGGATTGATCTCATTGATTTCTTCTTTCGATTTCATCTATGTATTTGAATATTTCA
>JAKQPD010000296.1 GCA_029564935.1 Bacteroidota bacterium | reverse complement strand
CACATTCAACGAAGACATTAATTGCTTTCAACCTGATGTTCTTCTTATACAATTCGGCGTTGACGATGCATTTCAGTCTGTTTACCGCTCTGAATTTCAGGAAAATATCGTACAGATGATCAGATTGGCACGGATACGTTTCAATCCAATCATCAACCTGGCAACTTCCCACACTTTTGATAATCCTCATGACATGGAAGCCGTTGATATTTTTTATCGGTCATTACGGATAGTGGCTTCAGACCTGGGTTGTGCATTAATTCCTGTACACCGTTACTGGGATCATTATAGAGAAGAACATAATCTTTGTAGTAATGATATGGTGCAATCAGATTCCCGGTATCCAAATGAAATGGGACACAAGGTCATGGCAGAAGTAATGATGACTTGGTTAGGCAACATCAGTGGCCAACCATCATAAAATGTATATTATGATATTACAGACAGCAAAATGTTAGAGCCTACGTGTATTTTTAGGTGGAGCGCTTGAAATGACCATCCATTTCATTCCCGTCAATAAACTCAGCTCTCACGCCCTCAAGGGAGTCATCGAAGAATTTATTTCCAGAAGCGGAACTGATTACGGGGCAATTGAAGCTGATTGGAATACAAAATTCAATCAGGTAAAGCAGAAACTCAAAACCGGAGAGGCGGTTCTTGTTTATGATGATGAAACGGAAACGACCGGTATATTTTTAGCTGATGATCCTGTTTTGAAGAAGCTTAATACTTAATATATTTTGAATCTAATATTCATCCTAATATTAATCAATTATCGAAGCAGGACAGCTGGTTGAAACAGGAATCAGATGAAGGGCTGCAACAGGGTTTGGTCTGGGTTTCATAATTAATTTTTACAAAGAAAATATCCAGAGACAGTCGCTGCTCCGGGTTGATCGGGCAGACTGGGCGACCACTTCTTTCTTTTTTATAAATAAAATAATAAAATAATATATATAAATAATATGGACAGGGACAGCGGCCCACCAAGCCCGCTCGGCCCTGTCCTGTCCCTGATTTGCCCAGATCAACCCGTTTCAGTATCAGACCTAACCCAAGCGGCGTTTCTATTTGCCCGCATTAATCTTTGACACTGCCGTTTTCATCGA
>JAKQPD010000286.1 GCA_029564935.1 Bacteroidota bacterium | reverse complement strand
TTTGAGGAAGGGCTGAAATCTTGCAAGAGCTTCTTCATTGAGCAGGGTAACTTTTTTAAGCGCTTCCCAGGCATAGGCTCCCTTCTGAAGCCATTGTTTGGTCGAATTCTCCGAATACGGGTGGCTTATACTCTCATCTGCTCCACAGGTATGCTCATCAAAGAATATCGCATTTTCACTTATATGGTCCATATTTTCTTCGAGCGACTCACTCAGCTCTCCCCCCATCATCGAAACCATTGTAAAGAGCCCCTCATCGACCTGTTTCAGATTTTGTACCTTTCTTACCTCGGCTGTTTCCCGTGATGTTGATCCATAGCCATCCGTCCACCAGTCAAGCCAGGCATTACGATGTACCGGAAGCTTGTCGGCATAATTATTTTCAACATATTCCATGAATTCACCGGCAGTAGCAAGCCTGAGTTTTGGATATTCATACTTTTCATTCCACTGTTTAACGAGCTCACATGCCGCAGTAGACGGAGGTGCATTATCTGTCCTGTATCCTGAATACTGAATTCCTATCCTGTCGAACGGATATCCTCTGTCATCCAGATCCGCGAGATGCCAGAGCATATTTTCGGGCCTGATGGCTTTACTTTCAATTCCGAAATTATTCCCTGTCATATAGTGATCGGCACGGAAAGCCAGCAACCTTGCCCCTGAAGGCGCCTCCCACCAGAAAGCGGTTGGTTTATCAAACGGGAGGATCGATCTTGTTTGATTTATTCCCGTAATCAGGTATTTTACTCCCGTATTTTTAAAATAATCGGGCATACACCATGCAACACCGTTTACATCATTCTGCATTGCTGTCTTTACCGGAATACCGAGCTTGCTGAATTCTTTCAGTGGCTGAAGAAAATCGTAAATCAGGTTCTCGTCGGATATTTCTGCCATATTCGCATACATGCCTGTAATCTCAATGCGCCCTTCTTCAATTCTTTTTAACAACCTGTTTACCTGTGATTTTGGCCTGGAACGAAGGTATTCCCTTGTTACCCATGCCGATTCACATGTCCAGCGGAATTTTGCATCGTCTGGCATGTTATCGGTCTGATCACAATAGTCAAGTGCGTAGTCAATATAACGCATATGTTCGGCAAGTATCTCGGACTGGGGCCGCGTATACCCGATATCTGTGTGTGAATGCTGGACAAAATAGATCTGCCATTTTTTGGGCGGAACAAGTGTAAAGGAATATTTCTCCGCTGCTTTATCTCCGATTTTTGCGGCAATATTGACTTTCCCTGATTTTTTTACGGCCGGGAATGTAAGAAGGAACCTGTTGTTCCCCTCTCTCAGATCGGCTTTCAGTAACTCCTTACCTCCGGAAGAAAAGACGATCTTACCGAGATCAGCAGACAGGTAACTTGCTATCACCTGCTGATAGGATCTGCCACCTTGCTTAAAAAGGACCGGTGCATTCATAAAATCAACTTTTGGTTGTGATGCATTCTGACCATTGATCCGGAAAGCAGATACATAAATAATCAGTGCAATCAGAATTATTGGCAAACGGATTTTTTCCATGTGATATAATGTAAATGGTTTTAAGCAATGATTTTCGAATGTCAGAAAGATACTTATTTTTTTAAAAAAATCCTTCTCCGACACTTCCACTAAATCCTTACAAAATAACGGTCAGGTGAGCACGCAGATTGCTGATCCTTTATTCAAATGCTACAACTACGTTGGGAATGAGAGATGATACTTTATCAGATCATAAATAATATTAGCAGGATCCGGACTGTTAGTGATCCTTTTGCACAGTCACTTAAGTCAGACTGAATTGTAAAACAAATGATTGAAGCAACAATATTTTTAAAGTTATTATTGTAATTTTTCATAATATTGAGTAATCCAAAAATTCCATGATTTGAAGATTTATTTAGAGAGAAAAAAAACCATGATGCAATTTAGAGTAATATTATTTTTCCCAACAATCCTGTTTCTCCTGACCGACCTTTTCAGCCAGGAAATCTCCAGTTACAAATTCTCCTTTGGACCTGCAAAAGAGGTTCCGGGCTATATAAAAGTCAATGCTTCGGATAAATACTCTGCACGAACCGGATATGGATTTGATTTCGGTACAATTCCTTTTGCCATCGACAGGGGCGGCAAAAAACCACTGACCAGCGGATTTTGCACCGGTGATAAGCCATTCTTCTTTTCTGTAAGCCTGCCAGCCGGAAATTATAACATAAAAATTATTACGGGCGATCTTAAAGAAGCTTCCTCAACAACTGTAAGGGCAGAATCGAGAAGGCTGATCTTTGAAAATATAATTACCGGGCCTGGAAAAACAGAGGTTATGACTGCCACCATTAATATCCGTACACCAAAGATCGGCGATACGGGTGAAGAGGTCGTCCGGAAACCACGGGAAATGAATAAGCTGAACTGGGATGAAAAGCTGACTTTCGAATTTACAGGAAAACGGCCATGCATCTGTGCCCTTGAAATTACCAGGACTATAGATGCAGTAACAGTCTTTCTTGCCGGAAATTCAACCGTTGTGGATCAGGATGATGATCCATGGGCATCGTGGGGACAAATGTTCCCGCGGTTCCTGACGCAGGGTGTGGTTGTTGCAAACCATGCCGAATCGGGATTATCGCTCGGCAGCTTCCTGTCATCCAACCGTTTTAAACAGGTTATGAATACTATGAAATCGGGTGATTATCTTTTTATCGAATTCGGCCATAACGATCAGAAAGAAAATGGTCCGGATGACGGTGCATTCAAATCATATTCCGAAAGGCTGATACTGTTTGTAAATGAATTCAGGAAGAAAGGCGGCATACCGGTAATTGTTTCTCCCGCAAACAGGCGATCATTCGGAGAAGACGGGAAACTGATCAACTCCCTTGGCGATTACCCCGGAGCTGCAAAGAAAGTTACTGAAGAACTAAAAGTACCATTCATCGATCTGAATGCAATGACAAAAACTATGTATGAGGCAATGGGACCTGAGAATTCAAAGAAGCTTTTTGTTATTTATCCGGCAAATACATTTCCGGGTCAGAAAGAAGCTCTGAATGATAATACACATTTTAATTCTTATGGAGCTTACCAGCTTGCGAAATGTATTATAGAAGGTATAAAAGAAAATAAACTGGACCTGAAAAACTTCCTGGTGAAAGACATACCCTCATTCAATCCGGCTAAACCCGATCCGTTTGAGAGTTTCAGTCTTCCGCTAAGTCCACGGTCTCCGGTAGATAAATGACCTCCTGCATCACCTCTCAGCAAGAATTACCCCACTTCCCCTCAAAAGGGCATAGCCGTCAACCTAAGTCCCAATACATAATTTTTTGCACACAGGTGTTATGACAACATTTCAACTATCAAATAATGTGTAATTTACAAAATGTTGTTATTAAACGGGCTGTTGGGAGTAAAAGTTTCCCCTCTTTTTTTTAAGGATACTTTAATACATTATTTGAAAATTATTTCATTACTTGCATTTTACCTGAAATAATCAGACCTAACAGAATGGAAAGATGTACCAAAGCTCGCAAAGTTATTGAAGTATTGAATGTTATACATTGTGACCTGGTGAATTTAAAGACTGGTGACCAGCTGACTGTTCAGGAGCATAAGACTAATTTACCCTATAATTAACCTAAATTCTACCTAAAAATAGTTTTTCACTTAACTATAAATTTCTTTTTATTTCCTTAAAATTAACTACGTATGAAAAAAACTCGCAATTATTCTTGGCCCAGAAGGCCAGATGTGAATTTTCACAAGTTACTTCGAACTGTGAAAATTGTGACTATTCTTCTGTTTTGTGGATTGGTGCTTCCCACCTTTTCACTTAGTGCAGAGAACTCTTCCGGTAATGATCTTTCCGGATC
>JAKQPD010000270.1 GCA_029564935.1 Bacteroidota bacterium | reverse complement strand
TCAGAATAGGGTGGTTTATAAGTCGGTATAATATAAATCTGAGTAGATAACTGATCATTACCCGTATACTGGTCATTGGGTAACAGAGTTTTAGCCAGGACTGAAGGTTTCAGTCCCGGGACGGAAAGGTCAGCTTTTGTCGGGAAGGTAAAAACTACAGAACCTCCCACCGGTATATTCCGGGTCATATTATTTACAACCCAGGTCAGTCCTCCGTCGAAAGAATATGCAACAGGGACAGGCTCTGTTATTTCGGCCCCGCCAAAATTACTGATTCGGACAGTTACTGAATCGGCTGATGAATGGCCGCTGCCGCTTAAAGGATAAATCCATTCCGAAACACCGACATCGCGGATTATGAATTCTCCTGTGAGATATACATCATCAATATTCCAGCCCGAGTAATTATCTTCCCCGTCTGTGGGGCCCAGCTGGAAGCGTATCTGCAGCTGATGGGTCCTGGCATATTCATCCGGGATCTCAATACGCTGTTGTGCCCACTGAAAATCACTGATCCACGAATTATGATTGTTCCAGATGTTATTCCATGTATTTCCGTTATCAATGCTTACCTGGATATATGCACTATCCCATACTTCAATGTTAAGATATCTCTGAAAGAACAGATTGAGGTTTTTATAATAGAAAAGATCAAGAGTGGGAGAGGTGGCTCGGTAAGATAAAGCATCACTCAGGTCAGGTTCATAGTTATTGGGATGTGCCCCAAGGCCTGTAAGGTCTGTTCCCAATATCTTTATACCGCGAAATGCTGAGGACGGATCAGGATTACCGGGTAATCCTCCGGAACCGTTTGGTGAATTTACTTCAAATTCTCCGGTGAGACTCCAGTTATGTGTTGCTTCAAAACCTTCAAAATACTGTGAACTATATATTACTCTGGAACCAGCGGGTGATTTTTCAGATGACGGATAAAGAGTACTGTTTGCAAGGATGCTGTTTGGTGCAATTTTTACATCAAGAGTATTCCCGTAAGCAACGTCGTTTTTTATATCAACAGCAAGCCACAGGTAAGAGTGACCCGGAGGTAAGGAATGGTTCAGATTGGTAAAAGAAGCAATCCCGGATACAAAACTGCCAGGTGATCCGACAGGTGTTTCCTTGCTGAATGTCTGCGTAATGGTACTGTATAGTTTCACACCTCCGGGTTGTATATCATTGTCGGAGGTATTCAATGAGGTAAAGATTATATTTTGAAGAATTGCCGAGCCACTGTTCCCGTAAACTGTAAAATCAATTCTCATCAAAGGTACATCAGGTGATCCTGAAGGGACCTGACTGGTAAAAGGTTGCTGAAAGTCGATGTCTTTTATCCACAATGGCTCCAGACCGATGGATTCGATTGATATCTTATCGATGCAGGTACCGTAACCCCAGCGTGTATGTCCTTCAAAAGCAACATAATACGTTGAAGAAGGATTTGGCAGAGTAAGGATTTGCGGAGCCCATTCATAAACAGGATCAAGATATTCGTGAAGCAGCACCCATGGTGCACTTTCGGATACCTTATAATATACACGTAATACATCCCAGTCGGTTGATCCTTCAAAGGTCCATGGTATCTGACATAGATAAAAACTCAGCTGTATACTGGCGCCACCAAGAAGGTTCATTGGCGGAGTGATGAGTTTTGTTCTTTCGTTATTATCTCCCTGTTTAAAGAAAATAGCATTGTAAGTACCCTCGTAAGCAGAAGGCGGATTCCTTGTAATATCCTCCTGTTCCGGTGGTACCAGCCAGTTATTATCATTAGGGCTGTGCCCGCCGTTCCTGTACCTCCATGGTTCTTTACCATAAGTGTATTCCTCGGTCCAGCCCTCTGGCCTCGCACCGAGCTCGAATCCTTCACTCAGATAAACCTGCGCTTCTACCGGAAGAGCAGGAGAAATAAGTATACTTATTAAAAGGATTTTTAACAGCCTTTGAAAGTAATGTTCATTAAACATATACTTTGTTTATAACTATCAGATAGTACAAAACAATTTAATTTCCTTTTACGTATAATTGCCATGAAAGTTTATGCCAGCTTATGATTTTGTCTGTCAGGGTAAAGGGGATTTTTAAAAAATGCCTGTTTTACACAGGTATTTTGTTTATTTTATACGGGCATTCCTTAATTTCTTATTCTCAGGTAGATACCGAGTTCTGGTTTGTAGTTCCGGAACTATCGCACAGGGGAAATACAGGAGGGACTCCCGGCACCTTAAGGATTGCCACCCTTGAATTACCTGCGACTGTTACTATCAGTATGCCGGCAAATCCATATCATCCGACTTCAAATCCGAACGGGTTTCAGGATATAGTGGTTGATATCCCTGCAAATTCCACTTCGGCAGTAAACCTTACTTCTTTTATTGATGTGGCAGCAAATCCGGCCAATAATAAACTTGAGAACAAGCCTCTTACTACAAGTGGCATCAATAATTTTGGCCTTCACATCACGGCCACCAACATGATCACTGCTTACTGGGAAGTTAATTACGCATATGGTTCTGACCTCTGGACATTAAAAGGGAGGAATGCTATCGGGACACTTTTCTATACACCGTTTCAGACCACATATGATAACAGGAATTTCATGCCCCGGACCTATTCGGCGATTGATATAGGTGCAACTACTGACAACACTCAGATTACTATAACACTACCGGTAGGAAAGTCGGCTAGTTATGGCCAGCCTTTTACAACAATTCCGGCAGGAGGGACATACACGCTTATTCTTAACAAAGGACAGACTTTTTCGTTATTTCCTGCAAGTTATAGTATTCTTGCATCGGACAGGCTTGCCGGGACCAGGATCGAGGCTAATGAACCTATTTGTGTCACTGTAAAGGATGACGCACTGGATGTAGGCTCACAGGGTATGGATGTAATAGGAGATCAGATAGTGCCAGTGAATATTGTGGGAAGTCATTACATAGTGCCTGAAATATGGAATCCGAATAATGTTTATGTACTGGCAACTGAAGATAACACAAATATTTACGTATATGATGGTGCAGGTATTCCTATTGGTTCCTCTCCATATGCAACACTCAACCGCGGACAACAGGCGCACGTTATTATCCCTGGTGGATCAAAATTTGGCAGGATAACCTCAAGCCTTAATCTCAGCGATCCCGGGAAGCCATTTTATACATTCCAGCTGGGAGGAGTAAACCAGGCACGTGCTGGGGCTCTTGTACCGGCTATCGGATGTACAGGTAACACTCAGCTTGCATTTACTCGTGCAAGGGATGAAAATAGGTTCAATTTTTTTATCATCGTTAAAAAAGGAAATGAGGATAAGTTTCTCCTGGATGGAATCCGGCAGGATGGTATTATTGATCCGGGTGCATTTACGGAAATTCCGGGAAGCGGAGGCTATATGGCATGGTTCTCAAATTCCATTAATGCCAATATACTTACAATAGGACAACATCTCGTTGAAAATACAGGAGATATATTCCACCTGGGAATTTTCAACGGCTTCACGGGGGCCGGACAGGGAGGATTGTATTATGGGTATTATTCCGACTTTGGGGGATTAAATGTTGGCGCCAATGTGGCAGGAACAAACTCAGTGGTTGTCAGAGCCTGCTATGGAGATCCAGTACAGCTTTATGCCTATGGCGGGACAAATTATCAATGGACCCCGGATACATATCTCGATGATGCCACAAGCAACCTGCCTACGGCAATAAATCTTCCACCCGGTCCGCATAACTATTCAGTCGAAGTATCCGGAGCCTGTGCCACCGGGATCATTGATCTGACTGTACTTGTCTCAACCCCTGTTGTTGCATTTTTCGAAACAAATGTTACCTCAGGATGTTCGCCTCTGAAGATTCAGTTTGATGATAAGTCTTCCGGTGGATTTTCATGGCAGTATGAAATCGGAGGGACACTTATAAAATATGACCTCGATCCGGACACTCCGTACCCTCCTCCGCCCAATTATCCTGAGCCTTTCTCCCTTACCCATACATACATCAACACTACAAACAGTCCGATAACTGATACGGTTACCCTGCTTGTCAAAAATGCAAGCGGATGTTCCGATATTTTTACCAAGACAATTGTTGTTTTTCCGGAAGTCTATTCGGCTTTTTCAATTCCTGGATTGAGCAGGGGATGTGATCCGCTGGCTGTTCAATTCCAGAATAATTCAACAGGAAATACAGATACCTGGTACTGGGATTTCGGTGACGGAGGGTCCTCAGTTGACCAGAATCCGCAACATACATTCAGGAATTTATTCGGTCCCGACAGTATTGTTTATGAAACAAAACTGATTGCAATATCACCGTATTACTGCCGCGATACATCATTTCACACAGTTACCGTAATGCCTTATATTGAGGCAAATTTTGTCTTCGATACAGTTTTTGCCTGCACTCCCCATGAAATAGTTATCACCGATCAATCTTTCGGAGCCGACTTTTATTTCTGGGATTTTGGTGACGGTGAAACATCAATATCGCCCGGGCCCCGGATATCGAAGAAATATATTAATGACACGGATGATCCGGTGACTTATACGATAAAACTCAGAGTTGTAAATGAAGAAGGTTGCGAGGATGAGATAGTCCGTGAAGTGATTGTATTCCCTGAAATAAATGCCTCTTTTACAACTGATCCTGATGTAGGTTGTTCTCCGTTTGAAGTCGAATTCATTAATAACTCAACAGGAGCAAGCTCATATTACTGGAATTTTGGTGATGGAGGTACATCATCGGAAGAAGAACCGCGCCACCTCTTTGAAAGAAATCTTATGGATCATGATACCACCTACGCTGTGACACTGATCGCTACTTCATCTGAGTTCTGCCGCGATACAATGTCAATGGATATTGTGGTTCATCCATATATTGAAGCATCTTTTGCTGTAAACGACATTGTTGGTTGCCACCCGTTCCAGGTAACAATTACTAACAGATCAGTCGGGGTTGACAGGTATCTGTGGGATTTCGGTGACGGAAGCCCTGTATTAACCACTGATGAACCCACTTTTGAACACCTCTACTTTAATGAAGGAACCTCTGCTGTTGTTTATACTCTTCAACTTTTAGTTTTTAACGAAGAGGGCTGCAGCGATACGCTGACAAGATATATTACCGTTCATCCGGATATAACCCCGAACTTTTCCACAAGCGCACTTAATGGTTGTCACCCTCTTACAGTAAAGTTCACTGATCTTTCAATAAAGGCTGTTAATTACTTCTGGGATTTCGGAGATGGATCTTCTTCCGTTACACCGTCTCCTGAACATACTTTCACGAATTTCGGAAGTTCTGATATTACCTATACTGTTACCCTGACGGTATCGACTGCAGACGGGGAATGCGTAAAATCGGTATCCTGGCCGATCCTTGTTCATCCACAGGTCATTGCAGGATTTACTTTGCCAAAAGTAATTGACTGCAATCCCTCTGTCATAACCTTTGAAAACATCTCAGTCGGCGGAGATACTTATACATGGAACTTCGGGGACGGTCCAGATACTATTACCACTGATCTGAGTCCTGTTACACATACATTTGTAAATTCAGGTTTTGTTAATATCCGTGAATTTGAAGTCGTACTCACGGCAAGAAATAATGAAGGTTGTTCCGATGTAATGCGAAAGACTGTCAGGGTCTATCCGGATATACAGGCAGTTTTTACTGCTTCCCCCATAGATGGATGTCATCCTCTGAATGTTCAGTTCAGTAATCTTACGCAGGGGAACAATGCTTTCATCTGGGATTTCGGGGATGGAACAAGCTCATCAATGAGGAATCCTTCTCACACTTTCAGGAATACCGGAACAATTGATTCCACCTACAGGGTAATTCTGAAAGCACTCTCGCCCAACCTGGAGTGCTCCGATACTGTTTCTATCCAGATTACGGTCCATCCGGATATAAATGCTCAGTTTAC
>JAKQPD010000269.1 GCA_029564935.1 Bacteroidota bacterium | reverse complement strand
GTAACAAAAACGGATATAATGAATTTGAATGGCAATCAAGATTTTATGATCATATTGTTTATGATGAATATTCCATTCAGAATATACGGGCCTATATAAAAAACAATCCGTCAAATTGGAAGGATGACGAATTATTTATTTAATAACCATAGAAACAAAACCGTTCAATAAACGAAAATGATATAAATAAATCGTGGGAATAAAAAATTAGGTAATAACCGTACGTAGGGACATGCCATGGCATGTCCCTACGGTTTCCACACGATGATTCCGTAGGGCCACGCCATGGCGTGGCCCTACCATTGACCAACCATGGTTACATAACCATTCCATGGCGTTGCCTTACGATCAACCAACCATTTTATCACAGGTAAAGGACGGGCATGTCCCTACGATCCGTTGAATTCTTTTACGGCATTATATGCGGCAACAATGTTTTGAGGTGGAACCTCGGATAATATATTATGGATAGGTGCGAAAACAAATCCACCATCCTTTGAGAAGATCTCGCATCTTCCTCATTAACTATCAGATCCATAAGGAAATTTTCCATCCTCCGGATGTCATAATCTACCTGTAGCTCTTCCAGTCTGTTCCTGCAGGATAGAACATTACAGCTGAATCGTTTATTACTATCTGATAGTTCTTCATCAATGTAAGGATTTCCGCGCCGGCCATTATTACCGGGCCGTAACCGTGTGCAGCAGCTACGTTTACAGGCCGGTGATAATAGAATGCAGGATCGAAAGCCATTCCTGTTCCCACACAGGTTCCTTCAACCTGACCCAGATCGTTCACTTTTGTCTGTACGGCATTCCATCCCAATACTGCTGCCGGGCCGAATGCCCTTGCATCGAGCCATCCCTTATTTATGCCGTGAGAAAAGCAGTAAGTGAATATTGCTGTTGCCGATGTTTCTTCGTACGAATCATTTCGATCAATAAGCTGATGCCAGAATCCGGTGTCAGACTGGTAAGAGGCAAGTCCGGCTGCATGAGAACGGAAAAGCTCCAGTATTGTTTTTACAGAGGGATGATCAGCCGGCAGGACATCGAGAAGCTCTGACATTGCCAGAAGGGCCCATCCGTTGCATCGACCCCAGTAAAATTCCGGATGAGGATTCATGCCCTGTATCCATCCGTGCATGAAAAGTCCTTTTTCAGCATTGAACATCCTTTGTGAAAACTGGATTATTTGTTTGCAGGCATCGTCAAAGTATTTCCTGTCGCCTGTCATTTTCCCCATCTGTGCCAGAGCAGGGACACTCATATAAAGATCATCAAGCCATAAGGCATCCGGAAGAGGCCTGTTTCGCGACAAGGTTCCGTCTGCCAGTCTCTGCTGCTTTGATGAAATATAATCTATGTAGTTGTCAATGAATGGACGTAATGAAGGATTATTTCCCGATCCAAGTGTTTTTATCATTGCTGCGCACATCGATCCTGCATCATCGAGAGCTCTGGGTTCAAGAACGGATCGGACCGGATTGTTCCTTTGCCTGTCGGGGGGCAATTCCTTATAATAACGTGAAACGGCAGATATCAGCTCCATCCTTTTTGTGGTATAGTCCCTGAATTTCGTATCGCCCGTCGCATCGGCGGCAAGAAGCATGGCTCCATAGGTGACACCCCATTCATAACTTATCAGCCGGAATACTCCCTGTCCGAAAACAGTCCCCGGTGTCATTTTTTTCAGGTCCATAATCTCTGCCTTTGTCTGAGGATCAACAAGTTTCGCCGGCGTCGATTCGTCAAGGTAATTAAACAAACGATTTAAAACCGCTTTAATATCCTCAGCCTTTGCAGGTCCGTATGCCACCGGATAGTCAGGCTGCATGGCATGAAGCGGAGTATTGGTATCCGTCACTTTCAGCTGCGAAACAGCAGGTATACTCATCCCCGCCATAATTACCAGAATAATACTTTTTAGTCTCATATTGCAATTAGTTACATTAATACTACCGTCATTGCGAGGAGGCCCGCCCTCGGCGGGACGACGAAGCAATCCTTCCCGATAATTACCATGCCATCATCCACGTTACCGTCATTGCGAGGAGTCCCGCCCTAAGCCTCCGGTAAACCTGCAGCGCATGCAAACGGGACGACGAAGCAATCCTTTCCGATAACTACCTGGCCATCATCTGTGTTACCGTCCTTGCGAGGAGTCCCGCCCTAAGCCTTCGGTAAACCTACACCGTATGCAAACGGGACAACGAAGCAATCCGTTCCGATCAATTCGATTTAACATCCCTGTCCAGTCTCCCTGATCTCACCGCCACATCCCACATCTTTCCCATTCTCGATTTCCCATCAGGCCCCTCTATATACAGTATGACAATATATCTTCCCGGCTTTGTGTACGTATGGACCGGATGTTGATCGGATGAGGTTGTCCCATCTCCGAAATCCCATTTCCAGGAGTTTATCTGTCCTGCCGACTGATCCCGGAAAGCAACCATTCTCCTGTCCATATCTATGATCCTGAATGACCACTGAGCGTCGATCTTTTTCCTGAATTGCTGTTCCAGGGGCATTAAGCGGAAGGTTCTCAGCTGCGAGGCGTTCCCATACATTGTATGATGTTCCGATAAGTTCCAGAAACCGTTATTACTTCTGGCATTGACATCATCAAAATCAATAACTGCCCAGCACAAGCCTATGTCCCTTCCTTCTTCCAGCACTGATTCGACTGCCCTGACAGGACCCTCGGGTCCGGCATAATCGAAAGGTGTTATCCAGAATTCAAGAACCAATTTTCCCGATTCTCCCGGCCTGAAATCATATTTATAAGCAGCATTTGCATAGGGCAGCTCTTTTATCCATGGCTGGCTGCCCCATGCAAGGCACCAGTCCTCACCTTCAGCCGGAGTAAAGATATGGTAGTTCTGTGCATGAACTCCGTGAAAATTAAAATATGCTTCCCATGTATTGTTCAGATCTGGATTAGGATGGAACTGCTCTATTAAAGGCCCCCCGGACTGGTCAGCATCGACTACTATTTCAAATATATCATGATGAAGGCCAACCTTTGAGAAATCCCAGTAATTATCATAAGCCTCATAAAGGAAATACAACTTATTCATGCCTTTTACCCAGCCCACTTTCACCTTTACATCCAGGTTAGCGGGATCCGGTGCCGAATGTTTCTTTTCATCATCCCTGAGTAGGTAGCTGCCAATTTCATAACCAGCAGGTACAATATCCCAGTCATCCGAATTACCATCTATTCTTGGTATTCTGTCAGCCGGAAACTGGAAGATCTTTAAAACGTTTCCGGACTGGGAGAAGGATATCAGGGAACAGGAGAATATAAATCCTGTTATTATTGCAAGTATCCGGGAGTTTTTCATTGATACGCTTTATGGATTTTTCAGACAAATATATGGATTTTATTACGGAAGGCTTTTAACTTTATGCTCCTGATCATGCAGCATAACAAAAGAGCTCCTTAATATTTTTGATAACTAAAACTTCAGGGATTTTAATAAATTTGGTTTTTTACAAAATTATGCGGAAAACAATAATTCTTTTTTTGTTACTGGCCGTCACTGATCTTCTTTCTTCAGGGCAGAAAAGCAGTCTCATAGTCCTGGGTGATCTTCATTATGACAATATCGGTTTACACGATATGAACTGGCTGATGGATAAGCCCGATGATCTGAGACAGGTAAAGGAATACACTGAGATCACTGAAAATAACTGGGATGACTTCATGTCGATTTTAAGAAATAAGGTTTTAAATGTAAGACCTCAGGTCAAAGCACTTATACAGCTGGGAGATCTTTCAGAAGGACTGGCAGGAACGGAAGAGAAAGCTGATCAGATGGCCCGGGAAATAGTCAGGGCAGTTGAAACTGCGGAAACAGGGGTGCCCTGGATAATTACAAAAGGAAATCATGATATTACCGGGCCTGGAGCAGTAGATGCCTTTCTCAGTCATTATACCCCGATGTTAAGGAAGCAAACCGGAAATTCCGGGATAATGAATGCCAGCTATACTTATCGTCACGGAAATATTCAGATCACCTGTATAGATCCATGGGACAAAAGTACCGATATGGTTAAATTCCTGGACGAAGAACTCTCTTCATCTGACGCTGTTGTTAAATTTGTTGCAATCCATGAACCTGTAATACCGGTCACCGAGAGGTGCTGGCATACACTAAGGCGGGATCCGGTCCGGAGGGAAAAATTGCTCGAAGTAATAGCACGTAACAAGGCAATTGTTTTATGTGCTCACCTGCACAGATATTCAGTGGTGAGGAGAAACACCGATTATGGTCCGGTCGTACAGGTGATGGCAATAAGTGTAGTTAGTGACAGAGATTATTTTAAACCGGATAAGCTGATTACCGAATATGGTCCTTCGCTGGCAGAAAATGTACCGGACTGGGAACCCTCCACAATTGAATCAAGGAAAGCAATTCTTGCTGAGGAAGCCGAATTTGTGACATTTTACAAACAGACAGATCTGCCCGGATATGCATTAATAAAAATCGATGAAAAGAAAGGAACGGTAAAGCTTGAATATTATGCAGCTTTCAGTAAAAAGGCTTACGATAAAGTAAATCTCTCCGGGCTCCTGAGAAAATAATCTGTTATATGAGGAAATAATCCGTTAAACAAATGAAGAGAAACAATATACTCCTGTTAATCTGCCTGATATCGTTATTTATTACGTCAGGTAATCTGTCTGCTCAAAAACCGGCTTATCCGTTTTTTATTGTGCAGATGACTGATCCTCAGTTTGGGTTTCTGGATAATAAAAATTTTTCAGCGGAAACGGTTTTATACGAAAAAGCGGTAGAAAAAATAAACAATTTAAGACCGGCTTTCGTTGTCGTTACCGGTGATTTTGTTAATGATAAGTCGAACAGGGCTCAGTGGGATGAATTTGACAGGATCACCGGGGAAATTGATAAAACAATACCGGTCTGGCTTTCTCCGGGAAATCACGATATAGGTATGCCTCCGGGGAAAGATGATCTCGATAAATATATAAGTAAGTACGGTTACGACAGGTTCTCCTTCAGGATCAGGAAAAGCCTATTCATCGGATTGAATACCTGTCTTATTAAATCAGGTAATAATGAACAGGAACAGATACAATATGACTGGCTTCAGCAGAAATTAAAAACTGGTAAAAAAGCCAGACATATAATCCTTTTCGGGCATTATCCTTTCGTTATTAATAGTCCTGACGAAGCAGAAACATATTCAAATATAGCTCCGGATCTGCGGAAGGAATATCTCAATCTGTTCAAAGAATATGGAGTGACGACGGTTTTTTCGGGTCATCTTCATAACAATGCAGCATCTTCCTCAGGCGAAACAGAAATGGTTGTAACATCGGCTGTCGGCAGACCGCTTGGAGATGCGCCTTCAGGGATCAGGATAATTAAAGTCTATAAAGACCGGATAGAGCATATATATTATCCTTTGGATCAAGTACCCGATAAAGTTATATTTAACCGCAAAGGGCGCTAAGGTTCCGCAAAGTACGCAAAGGCAAGTCTATGATTCTATCTCACTCAGTTTCACCGGCCTGTTTTCCAGATACGATTTTTTTGCCGCCATTGCGATTAGGACCGACCTTAATCCATCTGTACCTGTAACCGGAGGCTGTTTATCATTTAATACCGCATCGCAAAATACCTTCATCTCATTTGCATAGGCATCGAGATACCTGTCCATAAAGAAGTTAAGAGGAAGTGAACCATGTATGCCATCATCTGTATAATACCTGTGATTATCAGGAAAATCATTATCAGCACATGCCATTCCTTTCGAACCGAATATTTCCACACGCTGATCATATCCATAAACGGCTTTACGGCTGTTATCAATGACTCCTATTGCTCCGTTTGCGAAGCTGAGAGTGATGACTGCAGTGTCAATGTCTCCGGCTTTACCTATTTCGGGATCAACAAGTACGGCGGATTTTGCATAGACTTCTGTCACCTCGCTGCCTGTTATAAACCTGGCCATATCGAAATCATGAATTGTCATGTCCATGAACATACCTCCTGAAACAGCGCTGTATTCTGCAGGAGGCGGAGCCGGGTCGCGGGAAGTTATCTTCAGGATATGAGGATCACCTATTTTCCCTGTAGCGACAAGCTGGCGGATCTTTGAGAAGTTGGGATCGAAGCGGCGGTTGAACCCGACCATAAGCTTTACACCGGCTTTTTCAACAGCTTTAATAGCCCCTTTAATTACATCGAGGGACAGATCAACAGGCTTTTCGCAGAAAATGTGCTTCCCTGCATTAGCCGCATCAACGATGTATTTTGCATGAGTGTCTGTCGGAGAACAGATTACAACAGCTTCAACATCAGGATGCCTTATCACATCCATGTAGGTAGTGAATACAGAAGTAATCCCGAACATCTTTGCCACTTCACTGGCAACTGCCGGATTTGTTTCGGCAAGTGCAACCACTTCAGCCTGCGGAACACTCTGTACGAGCGTTGCTATATGTACCTTGCCGATCCTTCCGGCACCTATAACTCCCAATTTCAGTTTTTTCATTTTAATAAAATTGACTTTAATATTATAATCCCAGTTTCCT
>JAKQPD010000266.1 GCA_029564935.1 Bacteroidota bacterium | reverse complement strand
GGGCTTTTTTCTGATCATCAGTCAACACTTCATATACTTCCTTGGGCAGCGACTGCTTAACCAAATGGGTATCTTTACTTTCTCCTTTCTTTTCCTTCAGTTCAAAAGCCGTGATGTCAAGGTAAATACCCTTTTCACCCCTGAACAAATGGTTTGCCTCAATCGGAAGCACAATACAATCAATAGGTCCGTTTGCTCCGTCCATACGACGGATAGCAGCTTTTAACTGCATCAAATTTAATTTTCCTGAAATGTTGCTCATGATTATTCTGTTTTTGGTTCTTCGTCAAGGTCAGCAAGTTTATCCTCCCGCTTAACCTCAGGGAGCGTATTATACATTATTTTGTCGGCCCGGTTCATGTCCTTGCCAAACAGTTTACCGATCTTTTCTGCTGCATCTTTTACAGCATAACTTTCAGCAGCAGGAGCAGCCTTCATAACTGCATCGTTTTTGGTTGCATTCCAGTCCATTGCCCCGGCTCCTTTGTCGGTCTGAATAGGTGCGGCACCTATGCCGTCCTGCCACAGCATCTCATTTGAAAGTACATCCTGATAAAACAACCGGACAGTCACTACAACTGAATTGGCAATTACCTGCACCTGTCGAACCTCAACATTCCATTTTTTGAATATGCGGGTCAGCATGTACTCAACCCTTTCAATAGGGATGTACTTCACGTTCTTTGCCATTGGATGATCTTTTAACCATGCCTTTGGCGGTTCCTCATTAAGTAGCTTATTAAGCTCGTTCTGCTGCCATTTCAGGTCAATGTCTCCTGAAACTAAATCCTGAATTGTTGGCAGCTTAATTACTGCCGGTGTTTGGTTTTCCATTTTTCAGATTTTATGGTTATAAAATTCAATTTTCTTTACTGCCCAGTTTGGAAGGTTCAGTTCTACATTACCTGACTTCCACTGACAAAATACCTGATACCCGGGCCAGCGGCCTTCTTTCAGACACATCTGATAGAGTTTCAAGAGTTGTTCATACTCATAACGTCCCTGTCCGATAAACTGTGGTGAAGCCTCGAAGATATTAACCGCATAAGGCTTTTTCTTTTCTTGTGCAATAAAAAAGAAAGTCCAGCCCCTTTCGTCGCCGGTGATCATCTCCATCAGGTCACAGTAAAAAGCAGCCTGAATATGATAATCATTGTCA
>JAKQPD010000220.1 GCA_029564935.1 Bacteroidota bacterium | reverse complement strand
TCACGAAGGTGTTAAAACAGAAAAAGACAAATCGCTTCTTGACCGCAAATCTGACAACAAAGAGTTTCAGATAATTCTCGACAGAATATATGATTCTTATCAGTCAGATTCTGCCCGCTGGACAAAGATAGCTTCAAAGATAAAGGGAGTTTCTGAGGAAACTACCACTGGTGTTCACAGACTTTATCAGTTGGCTGAGAAGGGTGAACTTCTTTTCCCTGCTGTAAACGTAAACGATTCTGTTACAAAATCCAAATTCGACAATCTATACGGCTGCCGTGAATCCCTTCTTGACGGAATAAAACGTGCAACTGATATTATGATTGCCGGAAAAGTCTGTGTTGTTTGCGGATACGGAGATGTCGGAAAAGGCTGTGCTCATGCATTCAAAGGAATGGGTGCGAAAGTCTTTGTTACGGAAATTGATCCTATTTGTGCTCTTCAGGCTGCAATGGAAGGATACGAAGTTGTAACGATGGAAGACATTGTTGCGAAGGGTGATATTTTTGTTACTGCAACAGGGTGCTTTTCGGTAATCACCGGAACACACATGGAGCAGATGAAGAATGAAGCTATTCTGTGCAATATCGGTCATTTCGACAGTGAAATAGATATGAATTATCTTGAGAGTACAAGCGGAATTAAACGAGTTAATATTAAACCTCAGGTTGATCAGTTTTATCTAAAATCAGGAAGATCTATTATCGTTCTTGCTGAAGGACGTCTTGTTAATCTCGGATGTGCAACAGGTCATCCTTCATTCGTAATGAGCAACAGTTTCACAAACCAGACTCTGGCTCAGATTATGCTCGCAACGGAAAAACTGGAGAACAAGGTCTATACACTTCCTAAGAAACTTGATGAGGAGGTTGCCCGTCTGCATCTTAGCAGAATCGGTGCGAAGCTTACATCGTTAACTAAGGAACAGGCCGAATATTTGGGGCTGAATATCGAAGGACCTTATAAACCGGATCATTACCGATATTAATATGCAGAAAAGGGCTAAGGGATTAGTCACTAAAGTTTTTGGACGGCACTATACTGTTGAATCCGGCGGAATAGAATATGATTCTTTTCTGAAGGGTA
>JAKQPD010000198.1 GCA_029564935.1 Bacteroidota bacterium | reverse complement strand
TTCCTGGCCTCACCATAAGTCGTGCCTTCATATTTATCATGGGTCTTCTCCCATAAGTATACATTACTGTCAAATTTCTCAACACTCTCTTCGAAGAACTGGATTATTGATTTCATTTCAAATTGTTTTTATTATTAACATTTTTGAGATGTCTAATATACAAAATACATTATAACTAATGTGTAAAAACAATTTTATAAGTTTTTGTTTAGCTGAACAATAATTTTTATCTTTGATCATAAATTAGTGAAAGGCAATTTATTAAATCATTATTCTAAAATTATGAGACATCTCACGGCAATTTTTCTTATTATGATAATTGCAATGGCATCTTCATGTAAATTTTTCAAAGAGAAGAAGCTGTTTGGCAAAAAAGACAGAATGATGGCAGAATGGCAGGCCAGACAGGACAGTATAAGGGTTGCAGATTCCATAAAACATGTGAATGACAGCCTGCTTGTTATAGAGAATGTGCGACTTGATTCAATGAGGATGGCAGAAGAGAGGCAGTTGGAGCTTGAATCGCGGTATAATATAATTGTAGGAAGCTTCATTACTCCCGAATATGCCGAAGCGTGTGCCGAGGATTACCGGAACAGGGGTTATGATGCAAAGATAATTCAGAAAGAAAACAGCAGGTTTTCTCTTGTGTCGGCTGAATCGCATGAAAGTGTGAGGAGAGCCATTTCGCGTGTGACTCAATTCCAGGATACTGTAGAAATGGAATCCTGGATATATGTAAGAAGATAATAATCAGGTTCTATTCCCTGAAAATGGTTTCTTCACGGTCGGGGCCTACGGAGACTATTGTAACAGGTACTCCTGTTTGTTCCTCAACAATTCTGATATAGTTCCTGAGGTTGACAGGAAGATCATCGAATTCCCTGATCCGGGAAATGTCCTCCTTCCATCCGGGCAAATCCTTATAAACCGGTTCAATATCATCGCTGCCGAAGGGGATCTCTTCGCATTTTTTCCCGCCTGAGATATATGAAGTACAAACTTTTACATTATCAAAACCGGACATAACATCACTTTTTGTCATAAATAGTTTTGTAACACCATTTATCATTATAGCATATTTGAGAGCCGGAAGATCAAGCCATCCGCATCTCCTGGGGCGTCCGGTAGTTGAACCGAATTCATGCCCTCTCTCTCTTAAGATATTACCTGTCTGATCATTAAGTTCGGTAGGGAAAGGTCCGCTTCCAACCCTCGTGCAGTATGCCTTAAAAATTCCGAAGATTTCACCCACCTGCTTTGGAGATATTCCCAGTCCGGTACATGCCCCTGCCGAGATCGTATTAGATGAAGTAACAAAGGGATATGATCCGAAATCTATATCCAGCATTGTCCCCTGGGCGCCTTCAGCAAGCATCCTTTTTCCGTGAGATATAAGATTATTTATCAGATATTCGGTATTCACGATCCTGAACTTTTTCATCAGTTCAATCCCTTCAAACCATCCGGCTTCATATTCCGAAATATCAAAGCTGAAATCATAAGACCTGAGTATTGTCAGATGATCCTTAAGCCTTTCATTGTACATGTCCCTGAAACTTGTTTTCAGTATTTCCCCTGCACGCAATCCGTTCCTTCCCGCTTTATCGGTATAAGCCGGACCAATCCCTTTAAGAGTTGATCCTATTTTTGTATTTCCCTTTCTGTGTTCATAGGCAGCATCAAGTATCCTGTGACCGGGTAAAATAAGGTTTGCGCGGGTTGAAATTACAAGCCTCTCCGTCAGTTCTTCGATTGATAAACCAAGTGTTTCAACCTCTTTCCTGAAAACCGCAGGATCAATTACCACTCCATTGCCGATAATATTCATCTTACTGCGATGAAAGATTCCCGAAGGAATCAGATGCAGAACATGTTTGACATTATGGAATTCAAGTGAATGTCCGGCATTCGGACCGCCCTGAAACCTGGCAATTATATCATAACCGGGACTTATGGCGTCCACAATCTTCCCCTTGCCCTCATCGCCCCATTGAAGGCCTAACAGTATGTCAATGTTCATATTATATAAATATCAATTACAGTAAAACTGATCACAAGTTACAAAAAAAATTATACCGGCTACCTTTCACTGATTTAATGTTAATAAATGGTACCGGAATCAACTTTTTTTGTTGAAATCATTAAAAGAAATCAAGTATTTAACTGGATATTTGTTAAATTGTTGATTTTGCATTAAATTTATGCGTCTGTTCTGATAAATTTTATTATTAACAATTCTCAGTCAATGAAAAAAATCAAGTATTTATCAATCCTTGCTTTAGCTATGTTGTTTGTCACAAATCCTGCTTTTTCACAAAACAAACCTGTTGAAAAGGAATTCAGGTATACGATTAAAACAAATCCGCTTTCAGCGCTGGGAGGACCCTTCTGGGTGGTCGTACTTCCTCTCACAGGCGAATATAAAGTGCTTTTCGAAACGATTGTTTCAGAAAAATCTTCAGTACAGCTTGGAGTTGGATTTATCGGTCCGAGCGTTCTTGTAAATCTTGATGATCTGACCTCAGATGAAGAGGATGCTGAAATTTCAGGGATTAAAACCAGCGGTTTCAGGTTCCAGGGATGGTATAAATACTTCCTGAGCCGCGACCTTTCAGCTCCTGAAGGATTTTATGTAGGCCCGCATGGTTCTTATGCTTCTGCCAATATCAGGAATAAAAATGATGAAGCACAGAAAATCGCTGCGACGAAGCTTAATATAAACGGGGTATTTGGTTATCAGATGATCACTTCCGGAGGATTTACCCTTGACATCTTTACGGGGCTCGGGTTCGTTTCAAGAAAATGGGAAATAACCGGCACTGACTGGGACAGAGATTCTTTCAAAGACAAAGCCAGTGTAAGCGTACCTTTTGGCTTTAGTTTCGGCTATGCTTTCTGATACCGTATCTTAACCTGATAAAGAAAATCTTTTATTTCCTTTTAAGGTTTCCGTAAATATACAGGGAATGATATAAGGGCTCGAAATTATTCAGCTCGCAGGCGCTTTTTATTATTTCATCGATCCGGGGATCACAGAATTCAATAACTTTCCCGCTCTCGGTATCGATAAGATGATCATGCTGACCACACTGATATGCTCTTTCAAACTGGGCAATGTTCTTCCCGAACTGGTGCCGGACTACAAGATTACAGTCAAGCAACAGTTCAATTGTATTGTATAATGTAGCCCTGCTGACCCTGTAATTCTTGTTCTTCATTGAAATATAAAGGGTCTCTATATCGAAATGGCCTTCCCTTGAATATATCTCATCAAGAATGGCAAATCTTTCCGGGGTTTTACGGTGCTCCTTCTTTTCAAGATATTCAGTGAAGATCTTCTTTACAGTTGCTTTAATATCATCACTAATCATATTTGGTCTAATTTAAAATAGCAAAAGTATTGATTTTTAAACTTTAAACAAAATATCGGAAGGTGCGGGAAAATTACCTGGAAAAATCTTCGACTCTTTTAATGCTTTCTACTCCCTTTATATTGGATATTTTCAGTATAAGGTTGTTAAGGTCTTTTGTATGATGGACGAACAGGTCGATTGTCCCTTCAAAGATCCCATTGCTTACAGTGATATTAATACTTGTCATATTTACCTTAAGCTCTGAAGAAATTATATTTGTAATTTCATTTACTATTCCGATCCTGTCAATACCTGTAATACTAATCCGTGCGATAAATGAAATAAGCTTATGGATTGCCCATTTAACAGCAATTATCCTGTTTCCTTCATTGGAGCTTAGTCTTATTGCTGTGGGGCAGGTAGGTTTATGAATTATTATTTTGCCTTCAGGCGATCTGTAGCCTGTCACATCATCTCCGGGTATTGGTTTGCAACAGCCGGCGATCTCATAAGATTGTTCAGCGTTTCGGACATCCTCGCGCAGAAGGAACGGGGTTCTGGCATCCTGTTTCTTTTTCCCGGTATTAGCCTCAGCGCCAGCCTCTGTCTTAACCTCAGCATCTTTTGGTTCCTTCCTGAGGCCGATGAACTTGAGGTCCCAGTATTTAATTAAACTTTTTGATTCGTTTTTCCGGAGTATCTTTTTAAGATTATCCAGATTTATCAGTCCAAGTTCAATCCCGGAATAGAGTTCATCCTTATTTGGCACGTCGTAGGCGAGAAGCAGTTTTTTCAGGATCTCTGCATTAGGGGATACTTCCAGTTCCCTCAGCCGTGTTTCGAGTATTTCCATTCCTTTCTGGATCCTGCTGACAGTTTCGGTTTTCAGGGCACCTTTTATGGCTTCCTTGGCTCTTGCTGTCCTTACATATGAAAGCCATTCCTTTTCAGGTTTTGCTATATCTGAAGTGATGATCTCAACCTGGTCACCGCTCATAAGTGTAGTATTCAGCGGATTGAGCTTGTAATTTATTTTTGCGCCTATTGCCTTGTTGCCTATTTCCGAATGTATTTCATATGCGAAATCCAGGGCTGATGCTCCCTTCGGAAGGCTGATAAGAGTGCCTTTCGGGGTAAATACCATTATTTCCGATGAAAACAGGTTCATCTTGAACTCATCAAGGAACTCAATAGGATCTTCCAGGGGATTCTCAAGCATAATCCTGATCTTTTTTATCCATTTATCGAGCTCACTTTCCTGAGCTGTATCTCCCTTATATTTCCAGTGTGCTGCGTATCCTCTTTCGGCAATCTCATCCATTCTTCTGCTTCTTATCTGGACCTCGACCCATTTCCCCTCAGGGCCCATAACAGTAAGGTGAAGAGCTTCATAACCATTCGGTTTTGGCCTGCTTATCCAGTCGCGTAATCTGTCAGGCTTCGGCAGGTAAGTATCGGTTATTATTGAATATATATTCCAGCATTGTGTTTTTTCGGATATTTCAGGTGCAGGATCAAAGACAATTCTCACAGCAAGAACATCGTATATCTCCTCAAAAGGCACATTTTTCGATTGCATTTTCTTCCATATCGAGAATATGGATTTCGGGCGTCCGTTTATATCGAATTTATAACCTGCAGAGGTCAGCTTTTCAATAATTGGGAGTGAGAACTTATTTATGAGTGCATAATACTTCTTTTCACTGTGCTTCAGCTTGGAAGCTATTTCTTCATAGATCTGGGGCTGACGGAATTTAAAGCTCAGATCCTCCAGCTCGCTTTTTATTGAAAACAGGCCAAGTCGTTGCGCTAGCGGGGCATATAAGAAAATTGTTTCTCCTGCGATTTTCATCTTCTTATGCTCCGGCATTGAATCGAGAGTCCTCATATTGTGAAGCCTGTCGGCTATCTTAATGAGTATTACCCTCATATCATCAGAAAGTGTCAGGAGCATCTTTCTGAAGTTCTCAGCCTGCATCGAAGATGATGCCTGCTTGTTGTATGTACCCGATATTTTTGTAAGACCGTCGATAAGTGAAGCTATCTTCGGATTGAAATCCCTTTTAACATCGTCGAGAGTATAATCAGTATCTTCAACAACATCATGCAAAAGGGAAGTTGCTATCGACCTGGCTCCGAGTCCTATTTCCTGGTTCACTATCTTTGCAACGGCGATAGGGTGAAGTATATAAGGTACGCCTGATTTACGGCGCATGTTCCAGTGTGCTTCATTGGCAATCCTGAAAGCCTTATCGATAAGCTCCCTGTCTCCGGGCTTGTTACATCTCAGCAGATTATTAACAAGAGAATCGTATTCAGCCTGAATACGGTTTTTATCCTCTTCATCAAAAAAATCCTTGTTCCCCATAAATCAATTCGGTACTTTCTCCTGAAGATGCAAATATAGCTTTATTCATTGAATTTTCAGTTCAGCGAAGAGAAGGTCAAAGCCGGGTTTTTCACCTGTTGAATACAATTGTAACCGTTCCTGATCTCGTCATTTTTTCTCCTCCCGGAGCCCTTGTCTCAAGCAACCAGAGATAAACTCCTCCGGGTAATGAAGATCCGTTAATCCGGCCATCCCATTTATCATTAAAATTCCTTGATTCAAATACTTTCCTGCGGCGCAGATCGGTTATCAGAAGATAATATTCATCGGGTGTGAATGATAATACAGGTGAAAACAGATCATTTATCCCGTTACCATCAGGTGTGAATATATCAGGAACTGTTATTACAACTGAGGCCGGGATACAGACTGCCGGAGAACTGCTTTCCCCGGGATCCGAATAAGGATTTGATCCCTCGAGGGCCTTCAAAATAAAACAGACCTCATTACCGGTTACATCAAACATTATATCCGAGTATTTAATTATGAATAATGTATCATCCGGAGATATGGTTTCAATTTCTTTAAAACCGTCACCTGTATTTGTAAATAACTTGTAAGAACTGATGCCTCCAGTCCATCCGCGGTATGAATTCCATGCCAATCTTATTTCATCACCGTTCTGATCACAGGCGAGCACGATATTTGAGGCAGGATTCGACCAGATTACCGTTATGCCGCAATTATTGAGCGCTGCCAGCCTGTAATAATTGATCTCACGGATGTCTGCTTTATTATCAACGTACGAAA
>JAKQPD010000194.1 GCA_029564935.1 Bacteroidota bacterium | reverse complement strand
GGTAATATTCAGTTTTATATGCCGGAGGCATTCGGCGGTTCAAAAAAGGAAGGAATTGAATATTTCCTGAAAGCAAAACAATTGCTTGAAAAAAATCCTTCAGAACTGTCTGACAACTGGAATTATCTGAGTCTCCTGGTGATCATCGGACAATCATATACCTATATTGATGATTTCCTTTCTGCGAAAGCTGTCTATGAAAACATCCTGAAGATGGTACCGGATTTCGTCTACGTTAAAAATGAATTCTACCCGGAATTACTAAATAAAATAAGGAATCAATAGAATGCCAAAAAAAGTACTTATCGTAGGAGCGGGACTGGGTGGTCTGGCAACGGGCCTCAGGCTCGCAAAAGAAGGTTATCAGGTTGGAATAATTGAAAATAATGAAAATTAACATCTTCTGGTTCCGCCGCGATTTACGGTTAAATGATAATACCGGACTTGACAAAGCTCTGGGTGCAGGCTTGCCGGTATTGCCCATTTTCATTTTCGATACAAATATCATCACCGAACTTCCTGCCGATGATCCGAGGATTAATTTCATTTATGACAATCTTTTTTCAATCAATGAAGAACTGAACGGATCAGGTTCGTCTGTTCTGATCATGAAAGGCGATCCTGTCAGAATCTGGGAAAAAATCAAATCATCTTTTGACATAAATGGAGTGTTTACAAATAAGGATTATGAGCCTTATGCTGTCGAAAGGGATAATAAGGTAAAGACACTTCTCGCAAAGAACAATATTGATTTTCACGGTTACAGGGATCAGGTGATCTTCGAAGAAAATGATATAATTAAAGCAGACGGAAAACCTTACACTGTTTTCACTGCCTATAAAAACAGCTGGCTGAAGAAGTTCAGAGAAAAATCCGATTTATTTCAGCCCGGTAAAAAATCTGATTTTAATAATTTCTATAATCATTCTGCTGAATTTCCTTCAATTGAACAGCTTAAATTCAGGAAAAACAGCATTAAGGTAAGGCCATTTGATCTGTCAGTCATCCCTGAATATCATAAATACCGTGATATTCCGGCTGCTGATAACACAAGCTACCTCTCTCCTCACCTGAGATTCGGAACTGTCAGTATCAGGCATATTGTAAGACTGGCTGATCAGCAGAACCAGATCTTTCTGAATGAGCTAATCTGGAGGGAGTTTTTTATGCAGATCCTTTACCATTTCCCTCATGTTGTTACAGATAATTTCAAATCTGTTTATGATGACATAGCATGGCTGAATGATGAGAAAGAATTCGCCAGATGGTGTATAAGCATCTCCTGACTGACTGGCGCTGGGGAGAAGCATACTTTGCCAGGAAATTGCTGGACTATGAGCTTTCATCCAATAACGGTAACTGGCAGTGGGCTGCAGGAACCGGATGTGATGCAGCACCATATTTCAGGATATTCAATCCCGATACCCAGCAAAAAAAGTTTGATCCGAAACTTGAATATACACGGGAATGGGTTTCAGATTATAAAAAAACCTCTTATCCGGGTAAAATTGTTGATCACGAATATGCGCGAAAAAGGGCGCTTGATACTTATAAAGCGGGAATAAGGAGAAAGGGAGAGGGGGTGATGAGGTGATGAGGTGAGGGGGAGAGAGGGAGAATGGAGCTCCTCCTTTAAAAGAAATGCATTTTCATGAAGTCGATAAATACCTTGTAATCCGCCGGCATTGCACCATGCCCCCCGGCATGCATGAAATATCCCAGATCATTAAGTATCGGAACTCCGGCCTGAGGCAAAACATCGGTTCCCAGGCTCTTCTTCCCCAACAATTCATAAACAGGCCCCCCCGCCACAGCTGCAATAAATTCTCCTTTCGGATCAGACCAGTAATCTGTATCCCCGGTCTGTAATAATAATGGTCTTGGTGCCATCAATGCAACCAGCATATGTCCGTCGACAGGTGAGTCAGACGGATCGTCCTTAAAATTCCTCCAGTTGCCGGCAAACTGATAAAAGTATCTTGTGGGATGGGTCATGTGATCGATGGTCTCTCCATACCATCTCCTTGATATGGCAGCTCCTCCTTCTCCACCACAGCTGGCAATGACCATTCCGAAACGGGTATCACGGGCTCCTGTCCATAGAACTGTTTTACCCAGACGTGATACACCGAACAATGCAACTCTCCCTGCATCAATCTGCGGATCCGTTTCGAAATAATCCATCGCACGGCTCAGTCCCCATGACCATGCTGAAATGGCACCCCATTCATCAGGGGCAGGATAAGTGCTACCCGGTTTAAGATAATAACCCCGTATCCCATATTTAACCCCTTCAGCAAAATCAGGTTCTATATCACCGTAATAAATATTTGCAAAACCTATCCCTTCTGAAAGAAACTGATCAATATCCATTCTTCCGAATCCGCCCATGGGTTTTACAGGAACCCGTACTCCGTCCCTGCCCCACACATACCTTCCTTTTATTCCAGTGTCGTCAGTAACAGAAGCATTCGCTGTAAAACTTAAATTTAAAAATAATGGAACTGGTTTCATAGCATTTACTGGGATATACATCAGGATGTCCATCTTATACTTTGATGTATCCTTCGTAAAACAAACCGTAACCTGCTTCCTAAGAGCCTTCCCCCCGAAAGCAGGAGTCCCTTTGTCAGTCACATAAAACGACATATCCGATGGCTTGCCCGGAATCCTTCCATACTGGAATTCTTCGAAGAGTTTCACAATTTCAGGCCTTCGCTTTTTATACCAGGTCTTCGCATTTTTTACCTTCTTCCCGTTAAGCAAAGTCAGAGGATCCGGAAGCTTATAAATTCCCACTGAATCCTCATTATAGTTTACCGGTATTCCGGCAACAACCTTTGCGGGTGCATTCTGCCCATTTACAATCGAATTACAAAATAAAAGTGATGTAATTAAAATAATTGCCACTGTTAGTTTAATCTTCATGACAGCAAATTTTTTCCGAAAATTATAAAAATACCAATTCAAATTAATTTAAACAAGCAAGATGAACTTCCACTTCATCCGGCCAGGATTTGAAGACATTTTAATTTACTACTCCTGAAAATTAATATCTTTATAAGCAATATAGCTTTTATCAGTATATAAATCCATTGGTTATGAAATTAAAATACAAACAATTACTTTTAAACGGATTGATTGTAATATCTCTTTTTAACCACTTGAACGGTCAGAAAATTCCGGATGAATTTACCGATCCTCCACGTGAATTTTCAGTTATGCCATTCTGGTTCTGGAATGATACTTTAAAGGATGAGGAAATTATCAGGCAGATAGCCGATTTTGAATCGCATGGCGTTTATGGTTTTCTTATCCATCCCCGTATTGGCCTGCCGCATAATATGGAATGGCTGGGACAAAATATGATACATGCCATGGATGTAGCCATAAACGAGGCCGCGCGCAGGAATATGTATGTCATACTGTATGATGAAGGTATGTATCCCTCCGGGTCATCATCGGGTCAGGTGGTGGCAAAAAATCCGGCACATGCGGCACGCGGACTGGCAAAGATCGATCTGAAAGCAGGAGAAGAACCCAAACTTGAGAAAGACTGGAAACTGATCACAATTATTGAACGTCCGGGAGGTCTCCGTACAGCTATAATAGACCGGCCTTCGGGTGGTGTGATACGCGGACTTTATTATCTGAACGAAGGAGAACAAAGGCTCCGGGAAGATTCACCACCTGCCGGTGATATACTTAATCCTGATGCAGTGACGAGTTACATGGAACTTGTCTATGAAAAATATGCCACTGAATTCGGAAAACATTTCGGAAAAACCATTTTGGGAATATTTACAGATGAACCGTCACCACTCGGGAGGGGCGGTGCCAGAGGACTGGTTCCAGGAAATGCTTCACTTCTTCCTCAGATAGAAAAAATACTCGGATATGATATAACTCCCTATCTTGACGATCTGTGGTATAATGATAATCCTGATTCGAAACAACACAGGAACGATTATCACCGTGCAATCAATGTTTGTCTTGAAGAAAACTATTATAAAAGGCTTGGCAACTGGTGTTTCCTGCATAATATTGCCCTGATGGGTCATCCGGCAGGATCAATGGACATAGGTACGGAACGCTATTTTCAGATACCCGGCCAGGATCTTGTCTGGAGGTATGTTGAACCAGGACCCACTGCACTGAACGGACAACATTCAACAATGGCCAAATGTGCATCAAGTGCAATGATACATCTGGGATACCGGAGAAACTCAAATGAATTGTACGGAGCCTATGGACATAATCTGACGTGGGACGAAATGTTATGGCTTGCAAACTGGTGCTTTGTCCGGGGTCATAATCTGCTGATCCCGCATGCCTTCTATTATTCTGTCCGCGGACCAAGATTTGATGAACGTCCGCCCGATGTCGGG
>JAKQPD010000184.1 GCA_029564935.1 Bacteroidota bacterium | reverse complement strand
ATGTTACCTATAAGGGTGATCCCAGGATAGATGCAAGGGTGTCAGGATCGGGGAAGGTCAGATCAGCCCAGTAAACTACTGCCTGATTATTTTTACTACACCGTTGTTTTCCACCCTTATAACTGAGGAAGGGTGGAATTTCCTTTTGTCATCACGACGGTAACTGACTACATAATCAACTTTTTTTATGAGATCAGGATCAATTTCCCCGAAATTTGCCGGAGAAGGCTTGCCGCTTATATTTGCCGAAGTTGAAACAATGGGTTTTCTGAATCTGCTTATAAGCTCGCTGCAGAATTCTTCATAGCAGATACGTATTCCCACAGAGCTGTCCTCGGCGCAAACTCCTGGAGCAAAATTTCTTCCTGCAGGATAAATGATAGTCAGGGGAGAGTCGGATACTTCAATGAGTTCATATGCTGTTCCGGGAATGTCCTTTACGTACCTCTCCAGCATTGTCAGACCGTTAACAAGTACTATCAGGCTTTTATTCTCGCCCCTTGGTTTTATTTCAAGTAACTTGTTTACGGCGGAAGGATTGGTAGGATCACATCCCAGTCCCCAAACAGTATCGGTAGGATATAAAATCACCCCTCCTTTCCTGAGAGTTTCAAGAGAAAGTTTAATATCTTCTTCAAATCCGGTCATTTCACTTTATTTTTATTGATCTGATCAGTATTCATTTCCCTAAGTTTCGCATACTTAAGGAAGCTTGAATAGGCTGAAATTGAACAGGCAATATAACCCGTATATCCGTCAAGAAATCCTGCTCCCCAGAAATAAGTCCGGATAAAACGCCACCATTTATGGGAAACAGCTGCAAACGGTCCGGCTTTTTTCCCTTTCCTGAAGTATTCCTTGGCCATAATAGTCGAGAAGCTGTTTATCTTATCAATATGTTCCTTAAATGATGAACAATACCAGTGATACAGGTCGCCCTTCAGCTTTTTGACACTGCCGCCATTGTGTGGCATGAACTTATCATGCGGATTTGTACCTGCCCATTTGCCTCTTGTCCTGTTGAATAACCTTACATGCGGATCGGGATACCATCCTGAATGTTTGATCCATTTGCCGCAATAATTTGTCAGCCTGTGAAACTTGTAAGCATCAGCATCAGGATTATTTTTTATTTTGAGGATCGACTCCTTTAATTTTTCACTGAGTTCTTCGTCTGCGTCAAGAGAAAGAACATAATCATTTGAGGCAAGGGAGAGTGCATAATTTTTCTGTTCTACATACCCTTCAAATTTATGTTCAGTAAACCTTACATTGTATCTGCTGCATATCTCTTTTGTTGAATCGGTCGAGTAGGAGTCAACAACGATAATTTCGTCTGCTATTCCATCAAGCGATGCGAGACATTTTCCTATATGCTGTTCTTCGTTGAATGCTATTATAACTGCTGATATTTTTGACATCCTGGTTTCTTTCTGGTTTATTTCAAGACACAGGGTCTGAGGTTGGTATCCGGTATCCGGTATTCGGTATTCGGTATTCAGTATTCGGTGTTCAGTATTCGGTATCCGGTGTCCGGTATCCGGTAATTCGCTATGATACTGATTACCGATTACCGATTACTGAATACTGATTACCGATAACAACCAACCAGCTGCCCCTTTCCAACTTAAAATTTCAAATTAAGTTTCTTTATCCTCCGTTTCATTTCATCAACTACTTCCTTTTCTTCCTGTTCCGAACCGGCTTCGAAGGTTACTGAGAATCTCAGATAATGACCGGCATCATCCCATGGTACTGTTGATATCTGGGCTTCTCTGATAAGGAATTCAGATACTTCGGCGGCAGAATTGAACATCTTGCCGTCTTCAGTTCCGACAGGAGCTTTTACATAACAATAGAACGAACCTGAGGGCTTTTTAGCATTGAATCCTGTTTCTTTAAGTGCGTCAACAAGTAAATCGAATCTCCTGGAGTATTTCGCAACTGTTCTTTCAGTTATCTGAATATTGTTTAGAGCCTTTATCCCGGCTTTCTGGATCGCTCTGAACTGACCCGAATCGGTATTATCCTTGACTGTAGCATAAGCGCTTACAGCTTTTTTGTTTCCGCAGACAAAGCCTATTCTCCATCCTGTCATATTGAAAGCTTTGGACAGGGAATGAACTTCAATTCCGACATCCATTGCACCGGGGGCAGAAAGAAAACTCAGAGGTTCGTACCCGTCGTATGTCAGTGCGCCGTACGCTGTATCGTGAACAACAACTACATTATTAAATTTGGCAAATGCAACAACCTTTTCAAAGAATTCCCTCGTGGCAACAGCTCCAGTTGGATTGTTGGGATAATTGATATACAGGAGTTTGGCTTTTTTCAGAATCTTCAGAGGTACGCTGTCAAGATCGGGAAGAAAGGAATTTGATTCCAGTAACGGAAGGTTATAAACTTCGCCGCCAAGATATTTCGTGTATGTTGCCATTACCGGATATCCCGGTACTGTTATAAGCAGAATATCTCCCGGATTGATGAAACAGATCGGAAGCATGGCAAGTACCGGTTTTGATCCTATGCCATGAACTATATTTTCTGATGGTACAATCCCTTTAAGACCATATACTTTTTCGAGATATCGGGCTGCAGCTTCCTGGAATTCGGGGATACCGTTATCGGCATACCACCTGTTTTCGGGCTTTCCTGCTTCCTCGGCTAATGCATTTACGACAATAGAATCGGCAGGCCAGTCCGGCTCTCCGACACCCATATCTATCAGTTTGATATCGGGATGAGCAAGCTTTGCCGCTGCCTTGGCTCTCTTTATAAGTTCAAACTTATAAATGGCTGTGGATTTTCCAAAATTCTTTCCTCCAAGCCTTTCGGATATCATATTTTCAAAAAAATCTGTCATACAAGTCTCTGTTTATTATTAAAAAAATCGCGTAAATGTAATAAATGTAACAAGTATAAAACCATCTTTGTGTAACTTAGTGCCTTAGTGGCAGATTAAAAGCCATAAAGCCACAAAGCCACAAAGATTCACTAAGTCAGAAGATTATTATATCATTCTAAAGTTCAATCTTAAATAAATAACTTAAATGAAGAGAAAATATTTTCTTTTAGCAGTTCTGTTAAGCGGAATACTTCCTGCTGTCAGATCCCAGGAAGCTCTCAAATACCAGTTACCACCTGACGAGATTGTGAGGATAGTTGATGCACAGGCTACACCGGGAATATCTGTAAGCCCGGATAAGGCGAACATCCTTATAATTAAACGGTCATCGCTTATTACAATAAAGGAACTTTCTGAAGAAGAATTACGGATCGGAGGATTGAGGATCAATCCCCTGACCAATGGTCCGAGCAGGCAGACCTGGAATAAGGGATTTAAATTAATTAATAATGACGGGACCAATGAACGAACCATAGCCGGATTGCCTGCAGATCCGGCTCTCGGATCACCACGTTGGTCTCCCGACGGTAAAATGTTCGCTTTCACGAATTCAAAAAGTGACAATATTGAGCTCTGGGTCTGTGACGTGAATTTGCTTAAAGCATGGAAGATAGCGGATCATCTTAATATGGCGGCAGGAAGTTCCCTTAGCTGGCTGTCCGACAGTAAAAGGCTGGTCTATACCGTTATAGATCCGGGAAGAGGTACAAAGCCTGAACGCAGCCGGGTTCCTGATGGCCCTGTTGTACAGGAAAGTCTGGGGAAGAAAGGTCAAAGCGCAACATACCAGGATCTGCTGAAAGATCCGGTTGATGAAGCGCTCTTTGAATATTTTGTTAAAGCCAGGCTCATGCTCTGGGATGGTACTGCAAGTACCCCTATAGGAAAGCCAGGCCTGCTGACTGATGTTTCTCCATCACCGGATGGCAATTATTTACTTGTAACACTCATCAGCCGTCCTTTCTCCTATATAGTGCCTTACTATAATTTTCCTTCGTCAACACAGGTCTGGGACCTTAAGGGAGATGTAGTGAAGATGCTTCATAACGAACCTCTTGTCGAAAATGAACCCAGAGGGTATGATATGGTTCTCCCGGGACCCCGGTATTACAGCTGGCGTTCTGATGAACCTGCATCTGTCTGCTGGGTTGAAGCACTTGATGAAGGCGATTATAACAATAAGATGCAGTATCATGATCAGGTATATATTCTCACGGCGCCCTTCTCGGGAAATCCTCAGAAATTCATTGCCACAGAACTGAGATTTATGGGAATAACCTGGGGGAAAGCCGATTATGCACTAATCACTGAAGGACTGAGTAAAACACGAAACCGTGTAATAAGTTCTTTCAATCCTGCTGCTCCACAGGAGACAAAGAAAAAGATACAGGAATATAATTCAGATGACCGTTACAATAATCCCGGAAGGTTTATGACTGAGCAAAACATCCGGGGAGAACAGGTATTGTTATTCACCAACAAGGGGAAATCGTTGTACCTGGCTGGCAACGGCGCTTCTCCTGAAGGCGACAGGCCATTCGTTGATCTTTATGATATTGCACTTAACAAATCTGCAAGGCTCTGGAGGTCTGAAGCTCCGTATTTTGAATCGCCGGAGACATGGCTGGATCCCGGAAAAGGATTGATAATGACAAGCAGACAATCGGTTACGGATGTACCCAATTATTACATCAGGAACCTTAAGAATGGGAAGATAATCCCGGTAACGAAATTTGAGAACCCTTATCCTCAATTGCAGGGGATACAAAAAGAACTTGTAACGTATAAACGTAATGACAGTCTGGGCCTGTCGTTCACTCTTTATCTCCCTGAAGGTTTCACCAGGGGAAAGGATGCTCCTCTTCCGACACTCCTGTGGGCCTATCCGAGAGAATTTAATGATCCTTCCGCTGCAGGTCAGGTAAGCGGTTCCCCATATACATTTACACGGATCAGTCCCGCTTCAGCATTGGTTTATGTCACACAGGGATATGCAGTACTCATGGATGCATCATTTCCGATAGTGGGCGCCGACGGCAGGGAACCTAACGATACATTTGTCGAACAGCTTGTTGCAAATGCCGGGGCAGCAATCAATAAGGCAGTTAAGATGGGAGTGACCGATCCGGAAAGAGTTGCGGTAAGCGGACATTCCTACGGAGCCTTCATGACTGCCAATCTTCTGGCAAACAGCAGGCTCTTCGCTGCAGGTATAGCAGAAAGCGGGGCATATAACAGGACCCTGACTCCTTTCGGATTTCAGAATGAAAGAAGAAACTACTGGGAGGCCCCTGGAATTTACAACAGGATGTCTCCATTCATGAAT
>JAKQPD010000166.1 GCA_029564935.1 Bacteroidota bacterium | reverse complement strand
CTCCGGCACCAGAAAAACATCAGCTATCAGATCATGGATCGTTGGATAGCGCGGACCTATAATGTCTTCACATTTTTGGGCAAAGGCATTACCCCCGTACATCCAGTAGCGGGTTTTATCATATTTTTTCCCCTCTTCGATAACAGCACAGATATTATCTCCTTCACCACTTTCGTTCCCGGCACTCCAGAAGAGGATACATGGATGGTTCCTGTCACGCAGAACCATTTTCCTGGCTCTCTCACAATACATTTCCTCCCAGGTTTTATCACGTGAAACATATTCTGTTGCATGTGCCTCGTCACCTGTTTCATCAACAACATAAATCCCGTATTCATCTGCAAGCTCCAGGTAACGGACCACCGGCGGATAATGTGAAGTCCGGACGCAATTAATATTGAACCGCTTAAAGATTTCCATGTCCTTCCTTATGGTAGCTTCGTCCATAGTATGTCCCAAAACCGGATGTTGCATATGGCTGTTAATCCCGTTAAGCTTCACCGGAACACCATTCAGGTAAAATACCCGGTTGCGGATATCAGTCTCCTTAAATCCTATTCTACCGCTTATTACCTCAACAGTTCTTCCCGAATTATCAACTAATTCGAATGTCAGGGAATAAAGGTTTGGAAATTCAGCCGACCACTTATCAGGGTTGATAATATCCGATGCAAGCGAAATTGTTTCTTTTCCTCCCGCTGCAACATTGAACTTTCTGGAGACCATATTGCTGACAACTTTCTTCCCGCTGTTATAAAGGGTTGCCCGTAAGGTAAAGTCGCCTGCCGGTATTGAAGAAAAGTTCCTGATTTCTGTTGAAAGACTGAGTCGTGAATTGATATAATTCTCATCCAGATCGGTCACTGCATGCCAGTCGGAAATATGAGTTTTGGGAGTTGCACAGAGCCATACATCATCAAATATTCCGGAAAGTCTCCAGTAATCCTGATCTTCGAGATAATATCCGTCGGAATATTTTATAACGAGAACAGCAATTGTATTTTTTCCGGGTTTCACATATTTCGTAATATTATATTCGGCAGGTTCCTGTGCACCTTCATTATACCCGACCTCTTTCCCGTTTATCCAGACGAATGATGCAGAGGCGGTTTTTTCCATCCTCAG
>JAKQPD010000163.1 GCA_029564935.1 Bacteroidota bacterium | reverse complement strand
AGGCATGTCATTCAATGTCTCTTCAGCTGTAGGATTTATAGCTCTCTTTGGGATCTTTACAATGAATGATGTACTGATGATCTCTCATTTCAACCACCTCAGAAAAGAGGGTGAATCACTTAAAAATGCAGTCATAAAAGGTTCAACCCACCGTTTCCGTCAGATCCTGATGACATCATCTGTAGCAATTCTCGGACTAGTTCCGGCTTCATTATCTACAAACATAGGATCCGATGTCCAGCGTCCGCTTGCTACTGTGATAGTATACGGACTAATATTCGGAACAATTATCACATTGACGGTGCTGCCGCCACTTTATTATATGATGGAAAAGAGGTATCTGAAAAAACAAGAAAACAAAACAAAGGAGATCCATGAAAAAAATCTTTAAGCCATTTATATTATCCCTGGTCATTTTTGCATCTGTCTCCCATATTGTATCATCACAAAAGCTTCCGGCTTATCTGAATGATTCCATCTCGTTACCGGAATATCTTTCAGCGGTCAGAAAAGGGAATCTGGGTTATGCTGCCGGGAAATTCGATGTGGATATGGCTGAAGCTGAACTGAAAGCCTCAAAAATATTTCCTGATCCCGAAATTTCAGTCGTTTATTCAAACAATGAAGACAGGATACTTCAGATGGGACAATCGCTGGAAGCAGGGATCAGCTACCCGGTTAGCCTGGGTAACAAACGAAGAGCCGGTATTGCTGTAGCCCGTTCACAATATGAGCTTTCAACCCTGATGCTTAATGCATATTTCCAGAATCTCAGAGCCGGAGCAGCAATAAAGTACTTCGAGGCTTTAAGATATCAGAAGATCTATCTGCTGAAAACCGAAATTTACAGACAATTGGAAAAGCTTGCAAGGGCAGACAGTCTAAGGCTTGTTGCCGGCGAGGCAACACCACTCGATGCAATGCAGTCTTCACTTGAAGCAAAATCACAACTCGCGGAAGTCTACCAGAGTAATGCGGATATGCAAAATTCATACCTGGAACTGATAAACCAGATGGGAAGAAAGTATTCCGATACTATAATTGTTCCTGCAGGCGATTTCCCTGATCAGAATCATGAGTACGATCTGAACGAACTTATTGCCGGTGCACTTGAAAACCGTTCAGAACTGCTTGCTGCATTTAAAAACAGGGAAGTTTCGGAAAATTACATGAACTTAATTAAAGCTGAGCGTGCTCCCGAATTCAATATTGAAGCAGGATATTCCTATAATTCAATCGTCAGAAATGAGATCGCACCTGCCCCGGAATATAATGGCCTGAGCGCAGGAATATCACTCCCACTTAAATTCTCCTCACTGAACAGGGGAAATATAAGTGCTGCCGATATGGCTGTTAAACAAAGCCTTACACTGTATGAGGAAATCCGGCTTCAGATAACTTCAGAAGTTATTCAGGCTTATAACAATTTTATCGCCCGGAAGAAAAAAGCTGGTCATTATAATACAGGCCTGATTGACGATGCTCTTAAAATCCTTGAGGGAAGGATCTATTCATATCAGCACGGAGAAAGCGGACTTATAGAAGTTCTTAATGCACAGAGAACATATACCGAACTTAGAATCAATTTTCTGGAAGCTTTGTTCGGCTACACTGAAGCACTTATCAGTCTCGAAAGATCTGCCGGTATCTGGAAAATATCCGATTGAGGCGTAAAGACACACTTCCATTATAGTATCAGATCCTGTATTGTTGACTATATTTGCCGGGAATCAGCATATTACATGATTTAGAAGTACTCAGGAATCGCAAAACAGTCAGATATAATTGGTCTCTGCAAATTTATAATTGCATTATTCCCGGATGAATGATAATGAAATCATAAAGTCAATCGTTCAGGGTGACAGGGATTCCTTCAGGATACTTGTTGAACGGTACCAGCAAATGGTGTTCAGAACCTGTATGGGATTTTTACATAATAAGGAAGATGCAGAGGACCTGACCCAGGATGTTTTTATTCAGGCTTATCAGTCATTGTCGCGCTTTAAAGGTGAATCTGCTTTTTCAACCTGGCTGTACAGGATCGCAGTCAATGCTTCACTTAATAAGATCAGAAAATCAAAATTAAAACTTGTTTTTGAAAGGTTTGAAAATCTTACTGGTTCTGACCGGACTGGCAGTGATACATATCCGGTCATCAAAAATGACGAGGATCCGGAAAAGATCATTATCAGGCAGGAACACTCTGAATGGCTCGGGCGTGCCCTCGATTCACTTCCTGAAAATCAGAAAACTGCTATTGTTTTAAGTAAATATGATGATCTGTCACAGAAAGAGATCGCAGAAATAATGAACACAACTGAGGGCGCAGTAGAAGCACTTTTACAACGTGCGAAAAAGAATCTTCGTGAAAAACTGTTATTTCATAAAAAACTAACGAAACCATCCGTAGGAAAAATCAGGATTTTGTTTCTAACCATATAATAGAATTTAAAATGAATTGCCAGCATTGTCAGAAAGAATTGGATGCATACCTGGAAGGAAAGCTTGATCCCGCCGGAAAAGTTCAGATTGAGGCACACCTCAGGGAATGCAGGGAATGTAATGATTTTTACAGGATCCAGAGCCTTGCCGGAAGAGTAATTGAAGCAGAAAAAGAACTGGTTGTAAATCCCTTCCTTGCAACAAGGGTAATGACTCAGATCGAAAACAGTGAGATCCAAAGAGTGACTGGATTAAAAGGATTCCTCAGACCTGCTTTTATTGCTGTATCAATGGCAGCTGCAATTTTTGCAGGTGTAATGATCGGCAGTATTCCTTTAAGGAGTCAGAATAATAAATCACTCCCTGTTGAACTTAGCCTGATAGATGATACCACACTAGAGTCAATAGACCTTCTTTCACTTGAATAATTCCAGGATCATGAAATCGGAAAACAAACATAACTGGATGATTTGGGCAATTATAGTACTGGCTCTTATGAACATCTCCACATTTGTTACCATCCTTATTCATAACAACAGGCCGGGAGAAATTACATCCAGTCAATTACCGGAACAAGGCGGGTCAGAAAGTACTTCACTCCGGTACAGCGGCAGATATTTCCGCGATCAGCTGGGTCTTAACAGAGAACAAATGTCACACTTCTCGGAATTCAATCCTGAATTCAGGAGAAATGTAAGGGATATAAACTTCAGTCTGGCAAGTTTAAGACAACGCATGATAAAGGAAATGGCAGGCGAAACAAGCGATACAATGAAATTGAATGAGCTTTCGGATTCAATAGGTCATCTCCATGCCGATCTTAAAAAGCTAACATACAAATATTATTTCGATTTCAGGAAGATCTGCAATAAAGAGCAGCAGGAAAAACTCGAACAGATGTTCGGTGAAATGTTTGCCGTTGATAATCAGCCGGGACCAGGTATGCATAGAAGTCGCTACGGCAGAGGATATGGAAGAAGGCTTTCCGATTAGTCACGAAAAACTGTTAATCTGAAGTCCCCGTGATAAAGGGATAAATTTTTATACCTGTATATAAAATTAACCAGCAACAAGCAACCAACAACCAGTAACTTGAATTATTTACTTTCCTGATATTCTTTGATAAGTGATTGGAAAATTTCCTTTACTGATGTAATTTTGGTTGCTCTGAATGCATTGCTTCCGGCAAACGCAAATCCGTTCTTAAAATTCCCCTTAAGGGCATTGATAAGAGCAATGATTATGCAATAAGGGCTTTTAGAGATATCACAGGTCCTGATACATTTAAAGGGGCATTTCAATGGTTGTTTTTTCCCTTCCTTCACCTTCCGGATGAATTCTGAAAAAATTGCCCTGCCAGGCATTCCTACAGGACTCCTGATAATTTCAATATCTTTTTCACTCGCGTTGATGTATGCCTGTTTAAAGCCGGGAGATGCATCACATTCATGGGTGGTCACAAATCTTGTTCCCATCTGGACACCAGAAGCTCCCAATTCCAAAATGTTTTTGATATCCTCGCCGGTATAGATACCACCTGCGGCGATCAGCGGAATAGTTTTATTGTATTTTTCTTCAAACATTTTCAACTCACCGGCAATTTCCGGAACCAGTTTTTCAAGTGTATAGTCTTTGTCTTCTATCTGCTCCTCCTTAAAACCCAGGTGCCCCCCTGCTTTTGGTCCTTCAACAATCACTGCATCGGGAAGGTAATCATAATTTGTCTTCCACTTCTCGCAGATTATCCTGGCAGCTCTGGCTGATGAAACAATGGGTATAAGTTTTGTTATACTGTCCTTCTTTAAAAAGGATGGCAAATCCAGCGGAAGGCCTGCTCCCGCTATAATTATATCAACTTTTTCAGAGATGGAGGTTTTTATCATATCCACAAAATTGGTCATGGCAACCATAACATTCACTCCAATTATTCCCCGTGTCTTTTCTCTGGCTTTTCTTATCTCCTCTTTAAGGCCGAGAATACTTGCTTCAAGGAAGTTCTCAGAAAAATCCCTGTATAATAGTCCCAGACCTGCACTTGATATTACACCAACCCCTCCTTCGTTAGCCACTGCTGCAGCCAAACCCGAAAGTGAAATACCCACTCCCATGCCTCCCTGTATGACCGGAACAGCAATAGCAAGATTACCTATTTTTAATCCTTTCATTTATATGTTTTTATAATTACAAAGCGGTCAAAGGTACTCCTTTATGGATTATAACAACATACATCAGGATAATTAATATTGAATCAACTCCTGAAAAATATAATTGTAAAAATATTACTACCCTGCGCAGGAAAAATAAAAGATCTGTTTCTAATCATAAAAATCAATTACTTAATTATCAGTATTAACATTTAAATTTACGATTATGAAAACAAAACTTTTTATTTCAGCGCTTGTTCTGATGTTTTCAACAGTGCTCATCAATGGCCAGGATAAATCTGCAAATCAGGATCAGCAAAATAATACAAATAACAGAGGTGTTGCATGGGTTGATGCAAACAATGATGGTATATGCGATAATTTTGAAGCCCGCAGATCATCCGGTGTCAGAGGTAA
>JAKQPD010000129.1 GCA_029564935.1 Bacteroidota bacterium | reverse complement strand
TTCCTTATCGAAGATATAATTGATTATATTGACAATATTGCACCGGGTAATTATGCTGCAAAAGCATCGATTGATATTGCTCTTCATGACCTTACAGGTAAAATCCTGGGGGAACCATGGTACAGGCTCTGGGGACTTGATCCTTCCCGGACACCATATACAAGTTTTACAATAGGGATTGATAACGCTGAAGTCGTTAAGCAGAAAGTTGCTGAAGCTGAGCCGTATAAAATTCTGAAGGTAAAGCTGGGGCTGGGAAATGACAGGGAAATGATAGAAACAATCAGAACTGTATCTGAAAAACCGATTTGTGTCGATGTAAACCAGGGATGGAAGGATAAAAACTATGCTCTTGAGATGGCTCACTGGCTCAGGGATCAGAACGTCGTATTCCTCGAACAGCCAATGCCTAAAACACAAACTGATGATATTGCATGGCTTACACAGAACGCACCGCTTCCGGTTATTGCTGATGAAGCTGTTCAGACAACAGCTGATCTTTTTAAGGTGAAGGATATCTATTCAGGAATTAATATTAAGCTAATGAAATGCGGAGGTATGAATGCAGCTCATAAGATGGCGCTTATGGCCCGTGAAATGGGAATGAAGGTGATGATCGGCTGTATGACGGAAACCTCATGTGCCATATCGGCTGCTGCACAGGTATCGCCTCTTGTCGACTGGGCAGACCTGGATGGTAACCTGCTGATAAGCAATGATGTCTATGAAGGAGTTACAGTAGACGATGGAAAGATAACTCTTAAAGAGAGACCCGGTATAGGAATTGTTGAAATGAAGAAAATATTTGAGGACTGATCCTATGGCGAAGAGCAGCGGAAGATTGGTGTCCCTGGATATATTCAGGGGGATGACAATAGCCTTCATGATAATCGTAAATACTCCGGGAAGCTGGAAATTTGTATATCCTCCCCTGAGACATGCACAATGGCACGGTTGTACACCTACCGACCTTGTTTTCCCATTTTTTCTCTTTATTGTCGGAGTGTCACTATGGTTCTCAATGAAGAAATACGGACAGGAACTTAACAGCAGATCATTGTTCAGGATCTTCAGGCGGACTGTAACGATCTTTGTACTGGGACTTTTCCTCACCATATTCCCGAATTTCGCAAGGGATTATTCCACTCTCAGGATTATGGGTGTACTCCAGAGAATAGCAATAGCTTATTTTTTCGGCGCCATTATATGCCTTTCGGTCAATCGCGATTACATGTGGATAGTAATTGCAATAATTCTTATTGGTTACTGGATCATACTTGCCCTATTTGGCGGATCCGATCCGTACAGCATTCAGGGTAATATAGCCGGCAGGTTCGATGCATCAATTCTTGGAGTGAATCATCTGTACAAGGGTTATGGTGTACCTTTCGATCCCGAGGGATTGTTAAGCACTCTGCCTGCCATCTGCACGGTTCTGATCGGGTATTATATCGGCGAACTGACCGGAAAAGGATCAGCTGCCTGGAAGACCGCGTTGAAACTTTTTCTGCTGGGAGCATCATCAGCGGGCCTGGGCTTGTTGTGGAGCATCTGGTTCCCGCTTAATAAACCATTATGGACGAGCTCCTATGTTCTTTTTACAGCAGGAATAGCAATGGGCGTTCTGGCATTGATATATCTTGTTTCCGATGTGTGGAAATTGCAGAAATGGGGTACGATTTTTCTTGTTTTCGGAACAAATGCACTCTTTTCTTATTTTCTGGCCGGTATCTGGACAAGGATCATGCTCAATGTTAAAGTTCCTGCAGGTGAAACAGAAATGACACTTTATAACTGGATCTACGAAAAAATTTGTGTCCCGGTTGCAGGTAATATGAACGGAAGCCTTATGTTTGCGTTACTTCAGGTACTTATTATATGGGTACTGGCATTGATATTATACTGGAAAAAGGTAATGATACGGTTGTAGGCTCAGCGGCGCAACGGCGCAACGGCACAGGGGCAAAAAGGCTCAACGGCACAAAGGCACAAAGGCACAGGGGCAAAAAGGTACAAAGGAACAATGGCACAACGGCACAACGGCTCAAGGGTACAATGGGAAAAATTAATATATGGAAATAATTGACATAATTTCAGAAGGATACAAAGAGTATAAAGGACATTCTGCGACAAAGATTGTCCCCTTACCCCGGTCGGGTTCTGACCGGAGGTACTTCCGGGTATTTGATGAGGGTAATACTGTGGTCGGAACATATAACAAAGACCGTGATGAGAATAATGCTTTTGTAGGTTTTACGGAACATTTCGTTTCGGCTAATCTCCCGGTTCCGGAAGTGTTTTATTATGAGCCTGATAAGTTCATTTATTTCCAGAAGGATCTGGGTGACCTTAATCTTTATACATGGCTTCACAGCAGACCGGATATATCCGGATTTAATGAAGAGACCAAAAGATTATACAGGAAGATACTGGATAAACTTATTTTGTTTCAGACAAGGGGCATCAGGGGACTGAACCTCGACTTATGTTATCCTCACAAAAGTTTCGACCGGCAATCGATGATGTGGGATATGAATTATTATAAATACATGCTGCTGAAGCTTCTCGCAGTACCCTTCAGGGAGCGTTATCTCGAACATGATTTCGATACTTTGGCAGATTATCTTCTGGAGACAGGTCAGAACTATTTCCTTTACAGGGATTTCCAGACTGCAAATATTATGCTGATAGGAGAGGAGCCCTGGTTCATCGATTACCAGGGTGGAAGAAAAGGCGCGCCTCAATATGATGTTGCATCCCTGCTTAATGATGCTAAGATCCCTATGAACCAGGCAGACCGTGATGAGATGATGGAATATTTCCTTGAAAATTTCTGTAAGATCACGAACGAGGACAAACAAAAATTCAGGGGATATTATTCAGGGTTTAGTATGATAAGGCTCATGCAGGCTCTCGGCGCTTTCGGCTTCAGAGGATTGTATGAGAAGAAGCCGACCTTTACCGAGACCCTGGTTCCGGCAGTATTCCTGCTTCAGACAATCGCAGCCAAAGCTTCGGAACATATCAGGCTGCCTGAATTATTCAGCGCCATAAACGCTTCATCCCAAACTCCTCTGTTCAAAACCCTGGAAGCAAACAAAAAATAGACTCCGGATTATGAAAGCGATGATCTTATCCGCTGGATTAGGAACCCGGCTCGGGAAAATTACTGAGACCGTTCCAAAAGTGCTTGTCGATATTAACGGTAAAAGCCTCCTCAGAAGAGCAGTTGAAAAATGTGTTGAATCCGGATTCGATGATATTATCATTAATGTCCATCATTTTGCTGATATGGTGGAGGAGGAGATTTTCAGGCTCAGAAAAGAAGGTTACAGGATTGAAATATCAGATGAGAGGGATGAACTGCTCGATACAGGGGGAGGTCTGTTTAAAGCAAGGCATTTCTTCAACAGGGATCCCTTCCTTGTTTATAATGCCGATATAATAACTGATTTTAACCTTACTGAACTGCTTGATTATCATATAGTGAAAGGCGGTCTCGCTACACTGGCTGTAAGACACCGACCCGGGAACAGATTTCTTCTGGTAGACCGGGAGTCTTTATTATGCGGATGGTGTAATAATCTTACAGGGGAAAGAATTATTGCACGTGGCAATGATGAAAATCTTTCTGAAATCGCATTTTCTTCCATGCATATAATAGATCCTGAGATCTTCAACTATATGTCGGATGGAATTTATTCAATGACACCGCTCTATCTCAGGCTGGCATCTTTCCATAAGATCTATACCCTGCTTTCCGACAGCGGGTACTGGTTCAATACCGGAACACCGCAAATTCTTGATGAAGTTAGAAATTTTCTGAAATAAATTCAAAGTTCCAGTGTTTCAGAGTTCCAATGTTTCAGAACCCTGCGCGCTGAACGCTGAACGCTGAACGCTGAACTCATACCTTCCAGAACGATCTCGAAAATATAATAAAGAGAGTTGTAATTTCAAGCCTGCCTATGATCATCAGCAGGCTGAAGATCGCTTTGCTTAATTCAGGCATCGCGGAAAAATTATACATTGGCCCGATAAGACCAAGTCCCGGACCAACATTACCCAAAGTTGCTGCAACTGCACTGGCTGAAGTAACAGGATCAATCCCCAGGAGGACAATTATTACCGTTCCCACAAGAAAGATAAAAATGTACAGCAGGATGAAAGAGATGACTGATATATTAGTTCTGTCGCTTACAGGTTTTCTGTTGAGTTTGACCTGGGTGATTGCATTTGGATGGACAAGTTTGATAAATACATTTCTTATATTTTTAATTGTCAGCAGATGTCTGGCCATTTTAATGCCGCCTGTTGTTGATCCTGTACTGGCGCCCGTAAAAAGCAGTACGAAGATCAGGATCAGTCCGGCCGGCGGCCATAGCAGGTAGTCAGTTGTGGCAAAACCGGTAGTTGTAATAATTGATGTGACCTGAAAAAATCCCTCACGGAACGCCAGCTCTACGGGCTTATCCGCCTGTGTTATCAATATTATTGCAGCAAGAAGGCCGCTTGCTAAAACAACTCCTGTATAGAACCATAATTCCTCATTTTGCCTTACTTTATTGAAGTGCCGTTTTACAAGATAATAATAAAGAACGAAGCTCACCCCCGAAAGGTACATGAAAATTGTAATAACATATTGGATATAAGGAGAATAATTCGCAATGCCGGCATTTTTTGTAGAAAATCC
>JAKQPD010000123.1 GCA_029564935.1 Bacteroidota bacterium | reverse complement strand
TGCAAAAAAAACCTTATCACGGAACAGAATCATTAATTAAAATTATCCGGTCAATCCTTATTGTGTCGCTTGTGATCTCATTTACAATCCCGGCTCCTGCCCAGAAAGACCTCGATGTAATAAAAGACAACTGGCTGGAATACAGCGATGCCCCAAATTCATTATATCACCATCTGACTGACCAGTGCTATGATCTTCTTGATAAAAGGAAAAAAAGTATATCACAACTTGAAACACTTCCGGCGTGGCAGGAGAGACAAAAATTTATCCGTGAAACACTGGCAGAAATTGTCGGCCCTTTTCCCGAAAAAACTCCTCTTAATGCTAAGATCGTCAAGACAATCGATAAAGGATCATATAAGGTAGAACACATTATCTATGAATCTGTTCCCGGATTTTATGTTACCTCATCCTTATATATTCCCGGAAGTCTGAAGAAGAGGACCAAAGCTCCAGCCATTATCTATTGCAGCGGGCATTCCGAGGAAGGTTACCGAAGTGCCGTATATCAGCATGTGATCCTGAACCTTGTCACAAAAGGTTTTGTTGTCTTTGCTTTCGACCCGGTAGGACAGGGAGAAAGGCTCGAATATCTTAATCCGGAAACAGGACGGTCAGCTGTCGGCGGTCCGACAAAAGAGCACTCATATCCCGGCGCCCAGGCATTTATTACAGGAGCTTCCCAGGCCAGGTATATGATCTGGGACGGGATAAGGGCTGTCGATTATCTTCTTACACGCAAAGATGTTGATCCCGGCAGGATAGGAATAACGGGCCGCTCGGGAGGTGGTACCCAGTCAGCTTATGTTGCTGCTTTCGACGAAAGGATATATGCAGCAGCTCCGGAAAACTATATAACGAACTACAGTCGGCTCCTTCAGTCAATAGGACCCCAGGATGCGGAACAGGTAATGTTCCATTTTCTTTATCGCGGACTGGATCATCCGGATCTGTTACTCGTGAGAGCACCCAGGCCGGCATTGATGATAACCACAACAAGAGATATGTTCAGCATCCAGGGAGCCATGGAAACTGAAAAAGAGGTTGCCGGGATCTATAAAGCTTATAATGCATCTGATAATTTCTCCAGAGTGGAGGATGATGATGTTCATGCTTCAACAAAAAAGAACAGGGAAGCAATGTATGCTTTCTTCAGGAAACATCTCAATAATCCCGGAAGCATTGCTGATGAAGTCATTCAACCTCTTACAAAAGAAGAGCTTACAGTAACCCCGACCGGCCAGTTATCAACTTCCATGAAAGGTGAAACTGTATTCAGCCTGAACAGGAAGGAAGCTGAATTAAGGCTTCAGGAGCTGAATGCTGCACGGAAAGATCCTGAGAAATTTTCTGCAGGCATTATTTCTTCAGCAAAAATACTGACAGGATATAATGAACCTGCCGATGTTGATAAACCTGTTTTTACGGGACGGATCCGGAAAGAGGGTTATTCGATTGAGAAATATTTCATTAAAGGAGAGGGTGATTATGTTATTCCATTCCTGTTGTACAGACCGGTAAACTGGGGCAGCAAAGCCATGCTCTACCTTAATCCTGCAGGAAAATCCTCTGAAGCCGGGCCGGGAGGAGAGATAGAAAAATTTGTGCTGCAGGGTTTTGCAGTTCTTGCTCCCGATATTCTGGGATGCGGAGAAACTGGTCCGGGATCATTCCGTGGCGATGCATATTTTGACGGAACTTCCCATAACCTCTGGTATGCATCAATTCTGGCAGGGAGAAGCATTGTGGGGATACAGGCAGGAGATGTGGTGAAGATTCTGCATTGGATGAAAAGTGAATGTCACTATGCTGAAATATCAGGTTTTGCTGTAAAAGACATGGCACCGGTACTTCTTCATGCGGCATTATTTGAAGCAAATTTATCTGGTATGATCCTTAAAGAGCCATATTCTTCATATTCTTCAATAGTGATGAACAGGAATTACAATACAAGATTCATACTCAGCACTGTTCCTGAGGCGCTTACACGCTATGACCTGCCTGATCTGGCTGCTGCTTTCGCACCCCGGAAACTCTTTATTTCGGGCATGACCGACGGAAACGGAACATCCTTCGGCCTGAACAACGATACTGACATTATAAGAGCTGGTTACCTGAGAAAGAATGCAGGGGACAAGTTAAAAATACAAACGGACCTGTCAGGTATTGAAGACTGGCTGAAATGATTTAACTTCTTTTAACTCATAAGTTTTTACACGATGGGATAAGGTGTCTTAAAAGATACTAATTTTAGAAGACCGAAGTTTCAGATGAATCTTTACAATAATACCGGCTGCCTTTTCGGCTCAGGGCTCAGAGCGCAGGGCTCAGGGCGCAGGGCTCAGGGCGCAGAAAGGAACTATTTGCCAACCGCTTCTTGCCGACTGCCAACTGCCAACTGTCATCTGCCAACTGCCATCTGCCAACTGCTAACTTTTTTGCCAACTGCCAACTGCCAACTAAAGACAAAATTTACAATAATTTAACTTAAAACGAAAAACTAACAATAACCCCAATGAATAAACCACTAAAACGTCGTGATTTCATTAAAACAGCGGCAGCCGGCGCCATTACTGTTGGCTTGGCCGGGAAACAGGTAGCCGGATCAGGTGTTCTTCCCCAGAATTCAAAAAGGATAGGGATAATTGGTCTGGATACCTCGCACAGTACTGCGTTCACAAAAGCTCTGAATGATCCTGCTGCAGGACCTGAATTTGAAGGATATAAAATAGTGGCGGCATATCCCAAAGGAAGCAATGATATAAAGTCGAGCGTCGACAGGATATCGGGCTATACCGAAGATGTAAAAAAAATGGGAGTGGGGATTGTCGGATCAATAGACGAACTTCTTACAAAAGTCGATTTTGTCCTGCTGGAGACCAATGATGGGCGGCTTCATCTTGAACAGGCCATCCCGGTAATGAAAGCAGGCAAAAGAATGTTCATTGACAAACCGATCGCAGCATCACTGGTTGATACACTGGCAATATTTGAAGCATCAAAGCATTACAACGTGCCGTTATTTTCTGCATCCTCATTACGTTATATCACCGGAGCCAAAGAAATTGCAGCCGGTTCTGCCGGCAAGGTCCTCGGAGCAGATGTCTTTAGTCCGGCCACACTCGAAAAAACTCACCCCGACCTGTTCTGGTATGGTGTTCATGGGGTGGAAGCTCTTTTCACAATTATGGGAACGGGATGTAAAACCGTCTCAAGAGCCTTTACTCCCGATACCGACGTCGTGACAGGTATATGGAGTGATAACAGGATCGGTACCATGAGAGGTATAAGATCCGGAAAATCCAGTTATGGCGGAACGGTATTCGGTGAAAAGGAAATAAAAGTCCTCGGAAGCTATGCCGGCTATAATCCGCTTCTTGTTGAAATCATAAAATTCTTCAGGACCGGAATTCCGCCGGTAAAACCCGAAGAAACGATAGAGATCTTTACTTTCATGGCAGCAGCCGAGGAAAGTAAATTTAAAAAAGGCGCTCCTGTTGAAACCGAAAAAGTCCTGGCGAAAGCAAAGAAAAAAGCAGCAAAGATTTCTTTCAGTTAGAAAATATTGTACAGTTACCATCCTTTGTGCTCTTTGAAGATCCTTTGTGCTACTATATAACTCACCCCTAAATCCCCCAAGGGGGACTTTTGAATCTGAGCGCCCCCCTGGGGGTAAGGGGTGGCAAGAAGGGCCGGAGTTATTATAGTTGATGTTCCTGCGTTCTCTAAGGTGGTACACTTTGTGTTTAAGAAAAATTATTATTAAATCACTAATCTGCTGAATGATTAAATAATTAACAAAGTAACAAATAGTAAATAAATAATGTTCAGATCATTAACTTAAATAATCAAATCAACCCTGAAATGACAAAAAGAAGAGAATTTATCAAAAAAAGCGCCCTGGGAACTGCTGCCATAGCTATTGGCGGCGTTGGTTTCAGCTCGAAATCATACAATTCAATTTCCGGCGCTAATGAACGCATTACTCTGGCTGTCTGTGGTATACGCGGACAGGGGGGCGGACATGTCAATACCTGGAGCCGTATGAAGGACACACAGAATGTCAGGCTTAAAACCATCTGCGATGTTGACGAGCAGTATTTCGAACCCAGGGCAAAAACTGTCCTGACAAACACCGGTGAAACGCCAAAGACCGAGTGGGATATGCGTAAGGTGTTTGAAGATAAGGAGATTGATGCCGTTTCGTTCGGAACACCCAACCATTGGCATGCTCTCGGAACAATCTGGGCCTGCCAGGCAGGAAAACATGTTTACGTAGAAAAACCTGCATCATATGGTGTCTGGGAAGGACGCAAGATGGTTGAGGCTGCCAGGAAATACAATGTTCGGGTTCAGACCGGATTACAGAACCGTTCGATACCCGGAGTTATGGAAGCCATCAAGTTCATGCATGATGGAGGAATAGGTAAAGTTTATCTTGCACGCGGATTATGCTACAAACCCCGCGATTCCTTCGGAATTGCACCTGATGGTGAACCGCCGGCATCACTGCATTATGATATGTGGCTCGGTCCGGCACCGTGGAGACCATACAATGAAAAACGTGTTCATTATAACTGGCACTGGTTCTGGGCAACCGGCGGTGGCGATACTGCCAACCAGGGGCCTCACCAGTTCGATGTGGCACGCTGGGGACTTAACAAAAACGAACATCCTGTTAAAATTCATTCAATGGGCGGAGTATTCGGTATCGATCCGAAAGAATGTGAACAGGAAACACCAAATACCCAGGCTTCAATATTCAGATATGCCGACGGGACCATCCTTGAGTTTGAGACCAGGGGCCGGTTTACCAATGCCGAATCAAGTCTGGGAGTGCAGATAGGTAATATGTTCCTTGGTACCGACGGGTATGTTGAAATAAACGGAGGCCAGTGGAAAGCATTCCGTAAACGCGAAAAGGAACCGTTTGCAGGATCAAATGTAGGTGAAAGGCCAACAGATCTTATGAGAGCTCCGGGTGGAGGAAGTCATTATGTCAATTTCCTCGATGCCATCCGTGCAGGAAACAATGAGACACTTCATTGCGATATCCTTGATGGGTATATGTCTGCAGCTCTTCCGGCACTGGCAAATATTTCCTATCGTCTCGGAAGGGAACTTACCTTCGACGGTGCAAAAGAAAAATTTGTGAAGGACAAGGAAGCCGACAAGATGCTTACAAGGGAATACAGAAAACCATACGTTGTTCCCGAAGTAGTATAATTCGGTAACAGTCTGAGAATTAAGATTTAACCGCAAAGTACGCAAAGAATTCGCAAAGTACGCAAAGGCAAATTAGTTGTATTGTTCACTTAGCGCCCTTTGCGTAATCACTTTGCGATCTTTGCGGTTAAAAAGATTTTAAATCTCTATGAAAAATTTACAGATGAAAGAAACTATTGGCAGATCAATAATTCTCGCATTTATACTTAGTCTCTCCTTCAGTTGCGGTGCATCAAGAGTTTCGCAGCAGGATAACAGTTCAAAGATTCTCCTTGTAAAAAATGAAGCTGAGAGAAAGGTGGATGTTCTGGTAGGAGGGAAGCTCTTCACCTCATATCGCTGGCCGGAAAATGTTTACAAACCCATTCTCTATCCTGTTACAACATCTGCCGGAACGGAGATCACCCGCGGATTTCCTCTTAATCCGAAGGAAGGTGAACGGAATGATCATATCCATCAGGTAGGGATATGGCTGAATTACGGAAAGGTGAATGGCCTCGATTTCTGGGGGAACGGTCATCGCGGAGTCAAAGAACCCAATGGCGGAGAGATAAAGCATGTTTCTGTTGAAAAAATGACGGGTGGGAATGGTGAGGCTGTCCTCATTACAAATTCTGACTGGCTCGATCCGGCAGGAGTTCAACTTCTTGCTGAAAGAACTGAATATCATTTCATCATAAAAGGATCAACACGGATAATTGACAGACTTACAACCCTTAAGGCCGGCACATCAGTCGTTAAATTTGATGATACAAAGGAGGGTATGTTCGGGATCAGGGTTGCCCGTCAGCTTGAGCTACCTTCAGATGAGATGGTTGCACTCCTGAAAGCTGATGGAACCCTGTCGGCCACAAAAGTCAAGGCAAGCGATGGAGCAACAGGCAATTACAGGAGCAGTGAAGGCATCCTGGGAGATGCAGTATGGGGAACAAGAGCAAAATGGATGGATCTCTATGGGAATATCGGTACCGAAAAGATTTCGATTGTAGTCTGTGACCACCCGAAGAATCAGAGCTACCCCACTTACTGGCATGCACGCGGTTATGGGCTGTTTGCAGCCAATCCCCTCGGCTGGACCGATTTCACAAATGGGAAACAAAAACTTGATTTTGCGCTACAGCCAGGACAATCGACCACATTCAGGTACAGGGTGATAATAAGCTCGGGGGTTCATCTGACAGATGCTGAGATAAATACACTGGCGGAGGAGTTTGCGAAAAAGTACTAATAATACGGCGCACAGACACAACTTTTTACCCCCCATCCCCCCAGGGGGGGCTTTTAATGTTTCGGAAAATCGATAAGTCCCCCTTGGGGCCTGCCTGCCGAAGCGACAGCGCAGGCAGGGATTTAGGGGTAATATTGGGATGAGGATGTGTTATGAATAAAAAAATTAACAGATTTAAATACAGACTATGAAAAACGAACTTTCGCGACGTCAGTTTATTCAGAGGACCCTGGGAGCAGGGATAGCTCTGACAGCACTTAGTCCTTATCTCGCGGCCATGGATAAAAAAGGGCCGAAAGGCCTTCAACTGGGGCTGGTTACATATATGTGGGGTGCAAAATGGGATCTTCCGACTCTTATTTCCAACTGTGAAAAATCAGGAGTGCTCGGTGTTGAGCTCAGGACACAGCATGCCCATAAGGTGGAGATCAACCTGACAGCAGCCCAGCGGGCTGAGGTTAAGAAGCGGTTTGCTGACAGTACCGTTACCTGCGTGGGTTACGGATCGAACTATGAATTCCACAGTCCCGATCCTGCAAAGCTCCGTCAGAACATTGATGAAGCAAAAGAGTATGTTAAGCTCTGTAAGGATATTGGTGCAACCGGGCTGAAAGTCAAGCCAAACACACTGCCAAAGGAAGTTGAAAGGGAAAAGACCATAGCCCAGATAGCAAGATCTCTTAATGAACTGGGCAAATTTGCTCAGGATTATAATCAGCTTATAAGGGTTGAATGTCATGGACCGATAACCCAGGAAATCCCCAATATGAAGGCAATCTTTGAGCAGGTGACAGAGAAGAATGTGAAGATGTGCTGGAACAGCAATGATGTGGATCTCAATCCTCCGGGACTGGAAGCCAATTTTAACTCTGTAAAGCAGTGGATAGGCGACACGACGCATATCAGGGGCATGAAGATCAGCAACTATCCTTATGATCAGTTATTCAAACTGTTATCCGGCATAAAGTATAATGGATGGATACTGATTGAAGCCACTACTCCGTATACTGATCCTGTTGCGGTTATGAAGGAGCAGCTGACGCTGTTCAATGAGAT
>JAKQPD010000116.1 GCA_029564935.1 Bacteroidota bacterium | reverse complement strand
TAAATTAACGGATATAATCTTTTTAATTTCACTCTTGCCTGTTTGTTTGTGAACTGCCAATTTATTTTACTTTTTTTGTTATTCCGGCTTATTTCCCATGCCTCTACTTCCTCTTTTATTTTATCCATGGTGGAAATATGTCGGTTTAAACATTGTCCGTTTAATACATGCAACTCTATCTAAGCCATATTAAGCCAGCTACCATGTTTGGGTGTATATACAAATTCAAATCTGTCCCATAACCTTTTGGCTTCTTCCGGTCTGAATGTTTCGTATAAAGCTGATGCTCCGTGAGTATTATAATTATCCATTACTAATGTTATCCGTTTTGAATTGGGGTAAATCACATCTGCAATTTCCTTTATGAACATTGCCCATTCTTTCCTGGTTTTAAATTCAGTGACTTCAACAAAACGTTTCCCTTTCAGTGGTTCATTTGCCATGAATATATTTACTACACCGTTACGTATGTACTCATAATCTACCCTTGCCTCCCGACCTGGTTTCATTCCAATCGGGAGTTGTGCTTCTTCTATTAACTGCTTTGGTGACTCATCCATGCAAACAACAGGATAATCTTTATCAAGAGGTCTTTTATAAACATCCAGTACTCGTTCCATATTTGCCACAAACTCACTACTTTGTTCCGGAGGAATAACCCAGCCTTTTATCTTCCAAGGCTTAAGTTCGTTTTTTTTAGTACGCTTCTCACTGTCACGTGAGAAATGCTCTCTACATATTTTAATTCTACCATCTTGTCCGCCAATAATCTCAAGGACCATTTTGAATATCCTTTTGGTGGCTCACTACAACACAGAGTTACCAACTTGGCTTCTATATCTCCATCAGTTTTTCTATCATAAATCCGGCTGGTTGGTCGCCTCTCAAGACTCGCATCCAGACCCTCTTCAATAAATTTCTTTTTAACCCTGTCTATTGTACGCATGCCAACCTTAAGAACTTTGCTCACTTGCTCATTGGTTACTTTTTGGGAATACTTGCCCTCATCACAATTTAATAGAATGTAGGCAGTCCGGAATGTCTGTGAAGTATGTGATCCTTTATTGATTATGCTCATCAGTTCTTCTACTTCGTTTTTTGTCAGTTTAATCTGGTACCTTATCATTTGCATATTTTTCACAAATATACAAATTAATATCAATATTACGTCATATTATATTTAACATAACACTAGAATAAAAATAAGTAACAAAAAAACTAAAGCCTTCTGAATCTTCTTTATATGAGAAACATCAATTTTTGATCTCAGCACCTCAATCATTGTAATCGAATATGTTTAATTAATGATAAAGTACCAATCTAAGCTTCATTATTTGAAGAGTGCTTATCAAATGTAGCATATTTGAGTGAACCACCAAATATTTTTCAATTTAAATTGCCATTTATTTTGAGAAATATACCTAAAATGATTCCCGGGTTTCGATATTTATTTTTCGATCCATTCAGCCACGGAAAGAATGGTTCCGTAACTTTTCAGGGTTGCAAGTGTTGATGCATGGACATCAGCTGCTGCGACCTCCCGGTTACCGAAATTAAGGTTGCGAGTGGCGCAGGCATCATGAAGCAGTATCACGTGGTAGCCGTAGTCATGTGCTGCCCTCACAGCGGCTTCCACGCACATCTGGGTCTGCATCCCGCAGATCACTAAAGCGTCTATAGCAAGGCTGTCAATATACTCCTTCAATCCTGTCCCCAGAAAGCTGTTCACCTCCTCCTTGACAAATATCTTTTCTCCCGGCTGTGGAGCGACAAGTTCATTTATTTCCATGCCCGTTGCAGCCTTGTGCTGAATGAAGATCACAGGGTTACCGGATGCACGGGCTTCCCTGATCGCAACGGCAGCCTTTTCTGCCACTTTTTCAGGTTCAACAAGTTCAGACCTTCCACCCGGGAAATAAAAGTTCTGAACATCAATTACAAGGAGTGCATAATCCTTCTGTGCTGTGGCATAGTGAAATGCCGCAAGGAGTGCGATTGTAAGAATGAATCTCTTCATGATTTCCGGGTTGTTAATAGACCAAAATTAGTAGCTTTAGCCGAACTTTTTGACTTGTATTGTATGAAACTCTCCAAAATCCCCCTGCTTGGCAGGGTAGTAATCGCCATTATCCTTGGAATTATCGTCGGGCTGTTTGCCCCTGTCTGGTTTGCCCGGATTTTTGCAACATTCAACTCGCTGTTCGGCAATTTCCTGTCATTCATTATTCCGCTACTTATCGTCGGGCTCATTACCCCAGCCATTGGTGAATTGGGGAAGGGGGCCGGAAAATTGCTGGCTCTTACGGCGCTGATTGCTTATATCTCGACCCTGTTCTCCGGCTTCTTCACCTTTTTATCGTGCCAGACTATCTTTCCTCACATTCTTTCGGGAGGAATAGATACCGGTGCTCTGACCGGAGTGGAGGAGATCAAAATTGACCCGTTCTTTACAATCGGGATGGCGCCTGTGATGGATGTGATGACAGCACTCATCCTTTCATTCTGCATTGGCCTTGGCATCACTTTCCTGAAAGGCGATACCCTGCAGAAATCGTTCCTGGAATTCAGGGAGATAATAACAATGATTATCAAAAATATTATAATCCCGTTTCTGCCACTCTACATTTTCGGAATGTTCCTATCCATGTCAGTTTCGGGCCAGGTTTACTCAGTAATAGTTCTGTTCCTGAAGGTTATACTTGTAATCTTCATTCTTCACGTATTGCTGCTTATAATACAGTTTCTGGTTGCGGGAGCAATATCGGGGCGGAACCCCATGAAAGCGCTCAAGGGGATGTTACCGGCATATGCCACAGCGCTGGGTACCTCTTCGTCGGCAGCAACAATTCCAGTCACACTTCAGTGTGCAATAAACAATAAAGTCAATCCGGCAATTGCCTCGTTCACTGTTCCCCTGTGTGCCACAATACACCTGGCCGGAAGTACCATGAAAATTACGGGATTCGCCCTGGCGATTCAATACTTTTTCGGGATTCAGATTGATATAGCCGCATTCATCGGTTTTATCTTCATGCTTGGAATAATTATGATTGCTGCTCCCGGCGTGCCGGGAGGCGCCATCATGGCGGCTGTCGGGATTCTGCAGAGCATACTTGGCTTCAATGAGCAGATGATAGGACTGATGATAACGCTTTACATTGCGATTGACAGTTTCGGTACGGCATGCAATGTGACCGGTGATGGTGCAATAGCCCTTATAATGGATAAAATATCAAGGAAAAAACCATCAGTTGCCTGACTTGATTGACAGTGAAAATCAGAAGATCGGTTCCTTCGCAACTTAGCCGATAAAAGATTGTTATTTCTTCAGAAACAAAAACAGCTTAGACCGGATGAGGATTTTCAGAAATATGGCACTGGCGGTTTTTACCGCAATTTTACTTTCATCATGCAGTAACCTCAGAAGTGAGAGAGACAAACCATACGTTGTACTGGTCTCCCTGGATGCCTTTCGCTGGGATTATGACTCGATTCATAGTACTCCGGTGCTTGATGACATCGCCCGTAAAGGGGTGACAGCCACCAGGTTGATACCGTCATTTCCGACAAAGACATTCCCGAACCATTATACAATTGCCACCGGACTTTACCCTGATCATCACGGACTGGTGAACAACAGCTTCTATGCACCTGATCTTGACCTTGTCTACAGGATCGGTGACCGCGCCATGGTATCAAACGGAGCCTTTTACGGTGGCGAACCGGTGTGGGTCACTGCCAGGAAGCAAGGGATGAAGTCTGCCTCGTTCTACTGGGTGGGTTCCGAGGCGCCGGTACAGGGGATTCAACCGGATTACTGGAAACCGTATGATGAGGAGGTACCCTTCGGTGACCGTATTGACACCGTACTGAAGTGGCTATCCCTGCCCAAAAACCAAAGGCCGCACCTGGTGACCCTATATTTCGAGGAGCCGGACGCTGTAAGTCACGGTTACGGCCCTCTTTCGCCGGAAACTGGAGCAATGGTCATGAGCCTCGACAGCCTCCTTGGTGTTCTCCGCACCGGTCTGGCAAAACTGCCCGATGCAGCTGACATCAACCTCATTGTCCTTTCCGATCACGGAATGACAGAGGTTGATGAGTCGCGCTACAACTACATCTTTGATACCCTTCCCCAGAGGATGGTGAAGAGGATCTACGGCGGAAATCCTGTCTGGGCCGTAGAGCCGGCCGAAGGGAAGCCAGACAGTGTGCTTCTCCTGCTTAATATGCAGAAGGGGATGAAAGCCTGGAAAAAGGAGGACCTGCCAGCCCATATGCATTACGGAACTCACCTGCGGATTCCTGAGATAGTCCTGGTTGCCGATCCCGGCTGGACTGCAGGCATAAGGCCTGAGCCAAGAGGCGATACCAGGGGTGATCACGGCTATGACTGGCAGTGCCGTGACATGCACTCGATCTTCTATGCTGAGGGACCTGCCTTTAAGAAGGGCTTCAGCGTTGACACGCTGTATAATGTTGATATATATAACATTGTGACAGGTGCCCTTGGCCTGGTCCCGGCTCCCAACGACGGCAATCCGGAGCGGATAGTGCCATTGTTCAATCGACGAAGGTCTCCTTTATGATGGCTTTGACCTCTTTTATTTCCGATTTGGAGAGCTTTCCGAGATCTTTCAGAATTCTTTGTTTATCGATGGTTCTGATCAAGTACAATCCATCCGGCTTTATTGTCATGTTGAATTTCAGCCCGGGTAGGATAGTTTTTTGAACTTGTTGTTATTGGCGCTATTACAACAGTCCTTAAATGGTCATTCATCTCGTCAGGTGAAATTACAACACATGGCCTGGTTTTCTTAATCTCACTACCGTTAGTCTGCTCCAGGTTGACCAGGATTATCTGGTATTGTCTTATTTCCATTCTTCAGGTAGTATCTGATCAGAATGTAATAGGATTCAAGTATTAAAAAGTAGTATCAGTTCCGAATAGACCAGGGTTGTAGTCCAATTGCCCGGATTCCGGGGAGTCAGCCTGATCCTTTCAGCCTCTCCCTGCCAACTCACCGGCTAGGGATGCGCAGTTTACATAGCCAGGTACCTGATTGCTCCGGGCCATTAATGATTTGAAAAAATAAATATACAAATTACACTAATGTGATATAAAAAGTGTATTTTTGCAACTGGTATATAATTGAAAAATATTCGATGACGGCAAGGAAGGATAAATATGCGGCAAAGACCATGGAAGTCTTCAGGCAGTACGGCCTCCATATTTCGATAGATGAGCTTGCAGATAAATCAGGAGTTACGAAAAAGACCCTCTATAATCATTTTGAATCAAAGGAGGGGCTCCTGAAGTTCTGCCTGCAGACTTTCGTCCATGATCTGGAGAAAAAGATTTCCATAATGTATTCTGAAGATGTCAATGCAATTGAGGGGTTCAAGTCAGGCATCTGCGGAATGGGGGAGGTCTTTCATTCACTGAGTCCGGTCTTTTTTGATGACCTGAGAAAGATGTTCCCCGAACTCTCAGGCACACAGCACAAAGCCGGATTTGGGTCTTTTCTCGAAGGCATGAAGAGAAACCTGGAAAAGGGGAAAAAGGAAAAGCTGTACAGGCAGGAAATTAATGTTGAAATGATCAGCAGATTCTTCATAAGCTCTGTTGTAAGCTTCTTTATCAGCAGTGTCCTGACCCGCAGTGAATATTCGGCGAGAGACTATTTCAGATCCGTAATAGACTATCACCTTCATGCGGTTGTCACCCCGAAGGGGAAAAGACTGCTTGATAAGGAAAATTTAACCACAAAATATTCTGAGAAATAATGAATAGAGCCAGAACTATTTTAATTGCAGTAATCACCTGCATCAGCGTGAATATAAGCGCACAGCAGGTTTACGATCTACAGAGCTGCCTGAAATTTGCACTGGAGAACAATCATAATATCCGCAAGGCTCAGTTCGACAAAGAGAAATCGGCTGAGGCCAGGCATGAGATCCTTGGTGCATTGTTGCCGCAGATATCAGGCACCGGCAACCTGAATTACAACATTCAGAAATCGAGGTTTATAATGCCGAATTTCATAAATGAATTCCTTCCTCCGAACATGCAGGATCCCAATGCGGCCAAATATATGACCATTGAAATGGGAACCAACTTTTCAGCCGGAATAGGGGCTGCCCTGAACCAGCAGATATTTAACCTCTCACTGTTCAATGCGGTGGATATCGCCAGAACGGCCGAAGAGCTGACATCACTGGCTGCCGACGCTAAGGAGGAAGATGTTATCAGCCAGACTGCCAGCCTGTTCTATGCTGTTCAGGCGACGGAATACGCTGCCGGAATGTTTGGCCGGAGCATCGAAATCATTGACTCTGTCCTGACTTCGATGGAAACAAGTTACGCCAGCGGGCTGATAAGGAAAGTTGACCTTGACAGGTTAAAGGTCACGAGGACGAACATGGCCACACAGAGGGCATCGGTTCTCAATGCCGTGGAAGTGCAGAAAAACCTGCTGAAGCTGCAGATGGGGATGGATATGTCAGGCCGGATTGACATCGAGAAGATCAATCTTGAAGCATTTGAGAACCAGGCAAAACCCGGGAACCAGCAGAATTTCGATCCCAACCTTCAAACTTCGTACAAAATGCTGGCCCGTCAGCATAACCTCCGGCTGCTTCAAAAAAAGGCAGCCATTTATGAAAATTATCCTGTTTTAACGGCGATGATAAACTATAATTACAACGGGGTATCCGATGAGTTTTTCAGGGGTGAAACCAATTACTGGTACGGATCGTCAATGGCAGGCCTGAACCTGCGCATCCCTATTTTCGGAGGGCTTTCGAGAAGCTCGAAGATAAAACAGGCTGACTTTGAAATCCGCAAAATCAAGGAAGACGGAGTCATTCTTGAACAGTCGCTCAACATGGCCTATGAGAATGCGTTGCTAAGGCTTGAAGACAGCCGTAGTGCCATCCAGGTTCAGAAGGGAAATATGGCTCTTGCGGAAGAGGTGTACCGCATCACGGAAAAGAACTATTCGCAGGGCATCGCTTCGATGTCAGACGTACTGAATTCAAACTCTTCGCTGGTACAGGCTCAGATGAGCTACGCAGATGCCCTCAACAATTTCATGAAGGCTTACGTGGAGCTTCATAAGGCCGGCGGTACCATCAGGGAGCTTGTCAGGTAATTCACCAAACAGAAAGGATTAGGAAAATCAAATAATACAGACAACGCGGAACCGGGAGTCCTGACAGGGCACCCAGGAGAGGCAAAATCTTCAAAGTCATGAAAAAATTATTATCAATTCTCGCAGTGATAGGTCTGATAGCGGTAATAGTATTAGTACTGGTGCTCAACAAAAAGCGCAGTTTCGAAAGAACGCAGATTGCCTCGGAGGCATCGGCAGGTGTGACCGTAGGGATAGATGTGGTGAAAGAAGAGCAGGCAAACATGAGCTTTTCATCCAATGGTTCTCTCGAACCGGTCCGCGAGCTATCATTTGTTTCCGATGTATCGGGAAGGGTGCTTGAGGTTTATGCCGATGAGGGAACCAGGGTCAGCAAAGGCCAGCTGTTGGTTCAGGTTGATGAGGAGATGCTGAAAGCTGATTTTAC
>JAKQPD010000109.1 GCA_029564935.1 Bacteroidota bacterium | reverse complement strand
CCTCCGAGCGACCATGTAACCTGTGCAAGCATAGTGTTCATAGCCCATCCTATCAAGGCCGAGCTTACCTTTCCGGCAGGATAAACAAGTCCGAATACCGGAGAATTAAAAGTTTCGCGCAGACTGTTATACATATGCCTGCTTGAGAAATTATATCTGTAATCATCCCAGACATCGCGGCTCATTATCTCTGTGCCAAGGAAATCCATTGAACGGGCGCTGAGGGCAAGGTCTCCGCCCTGTCCATACGATGCATAATCCGTCATGAAACCACCTTCGGAGTAGTACTGAATATTACAGAAATCCGGATTCAGTTCCCTTGATATCTTACTCAGGTCAATTCTCCACTTAGCAATCGTATTTTTACGCCATTCGATCCAGGCTTTCCATAGTCCGGAATCCCTGTTCCGAAGCAGTAAGGAAGCCTCGTCATCGGGCAGGATCAGTCCTGTCGATTCCGTAAAATCCTTTCTGCAATAATCACAATTGCAAAAGTTGCTTCCGTGGAAGGTACACTCGTCGATCATTAAGCCGTCAATTCCTGTATTCTTTATAAAATCAGTAATATAAGGGAAGAAATAGTCTTTATTGAAGAGAGGATTTACAGGACAGATACCCCATGTCGGGAGACCGTTTGTGATTGAATGCTGAAGATATTCCGGATGTGCGGCAAGGAACCTGAAACCCATATCCATATTCCAAAGGATTGTGAGATCCTGATGATCAAGGAATTTCATACCAGTTTTATGCCCTTCTTCAACAATAAGCCTGATGTTTTCTTCCACCCTTTTCAGGTGAACCGGAAATGTATGCCGGGAAAGAAATCCGTTAAGGATCACAGCTTCTACCCCTCCCTTCCTTATCTGCTCAAGTCTTTTCTTTATTTTTTCCTCCGTATTGAATTCATTGAAAGACCCGTAATTATCGGGACCAAGTGTTCCGAGCGGACTTGTATAACGCCAAAGAAGGCCCTTGCTTTTCTGATCGGGAAGAGCTGTTTCCAGTTCAGGGAACTGCGGAATATCGGCTATATCATCAGTCTTACCTGCGAGTCTGCAAAAGGTTACGGACTTGCCTAAAACAGGCGGCTCGTCGAAATAATTAGAGAACATTATGTCGGGGCAGAAGCCGTCATTTTTTATCCAGAAACCACGGCGGAAAACGAAATCCTCATCACTGTGCAGGAATAACTGGAAACCGATGACACTGACAGCCCAATCTCCGCTGAATCCAATATCTGCAGTTCCTTCGTTAATCCAGCGGACACAGGTAAGGGTGGCTGTATTTCCTTTTTCAACCTTAATGTCATTGAAAATGATCTCTTTGTTCAGGGTTACCTCGAAGGGTCCTATGTTTCTGCTGATGGCTGATGACCGGAAGGTAATAAGGTATAAGCCCGGCCGAAGATTGTCGGTTACAAAAGTATTTTTCACTGAAGAGCTGACCGCTGAATGAAGGGCTCCGCTAATCCCGTCTATGCTCTCATCAAGGTTTTTTGTATTTCTCCATCCGAAACCTTTTGTCTTATCATATCTTCCTGTTCCTGCATAAGTAAATGCTGTTGAAGAATTCCTGCTGAAGCAAAAGAGCTTTTCAGCCGGGATCTCAGAAAAATAATGATAGTAAGAAACAGCGTGGTGTTTAAGATAATCGCTTTTACCGCCTTCAAAAATTGTAACCTTGCTTGTAAGGGCGCCGCCAAAATTTGTAGGAGGAGTTCCGAACGAGAACTCAAGGAAATCTCCTTTCTTTTCGATTACCCATTGCGACTGGATAGTGTTGAAGCCGGAAACATAATAAGTCGGGAGACCGTGGGGATTGAAGTCAAAGGTTATTATTCCGTCAGCAGTTGAAAATGAGATCCATCGTGCCGGGACTCCCACAAGGTCACCATCCGGGGTGGAAGATCCGAGCTGTCCCGACGTCCATTTTGCATTGTATGAACGTCCGGTAAAGGCATCCCATGTGGAATTGTTAAGGGTTGAGAGCGGTACTAAGATCTTATATGATATTATCTCTGCCGGATATGTCTCCATAAGTGCATCCATGTGGGCCTGAAAGCTGATCTCAATCTTTTTACCGTCCTCCGATATGGCGGCTTCCCTGCGGTACGGCAATAGTGACTTGCTGCTCCAGCAGTTTGAATAGTTCCATTCTTCCGACCTTGAAATTTCAAATACCTCAGCGGAAGAACAAGCTTTGCCGTCCTTTGTCCATGATGTTGAATCACCCGCAATGAGCTTTTTATCTCTCCAGGTCACTTCCAGGTCTTTTGACTGAGCTATCCTGAACAGAGACCTGCCGGAATTATTGCCCGTATGTTCAGATGAAAGCAATATCGGGATACCAGTAAAAGAAAACAGAATCAGGAGGACGATTTTTTTCATGGTAATTATTTTTTTCTCCTAAAGATATTCAAAAACATGGGAAATATAATCAAAGCTAAGTTGCCCGGTAAGAAAGATTTATTCCCTTAAGTTAAAAGACAAAAGTTAAATCGTGAACAGGAGAACCGAGTTGCATTTAACTGGACTAAAGAACAGATTAAAGCTATCAAAAAGCAATCAGTTTTAACTATTTATTAATTTTGAAAGAATACTGATTTCCGGAGACCCAATGAATATTCAAAATACTTTTCCGACTATGAAAAAGATTCTGCCTGTTTTAATTTCGATCATGATCATTTCCTGTGGTACTCAGAAGGAAACCGGGAAAAATGATCTTCCCGACTTTGGTCAGTTCCCTCTTCCTGTCCCTGAACACAATTCCCTGTTAGCACAATGGGAAAAGAAAACTGTTCAGGATAAACACCTTATAGATGATATGGAAACGGAAAAAGGATGGAAAGTGACCGGTATTGGTGAAATGTCATATACTTCGGACCGTTCCAGGGATGGTAAAAGATCTCTGCGGTTCCGCACTTCATTGAGAGATGAAGAACATTACCGGAAAAACCGGACAGAGTGGGGCTCACTTGGTGGAACCCAGGGAGGCAATTCATCAGTACAGCTGGTATTTGCAACTCCACAGGACTGGTCGGGCTTTAACAGGATATCCTTCTGGGTATATGTACATCCTGCTGACCGGCCGACATTTTGCCTTTATCTGTATCTGGAAAATGAAGGGACAGTATATAATTCAACTACACCAAGGAAGGATCATTTCATCCAGGATCTGAAGCCCGGTAAATGGAACCATGTTCTTTTTGAGATCCCCCACATTAAAAGAGACAGGATAACTGAGTTTGAAATTAACCAGATGCTCATCGGTCATAATCCCGATGAAGAAGGAATTGTAACTTATGATATTGATTGCCTTGAACTTCAGAAAACTGAGACGGATCAATATGAAGGATGGAATGTAGCACCGGGAAAGATTTCATTCAGCCATATTGGATACAGACCCCGGGACCGGAAAATAGCCCTTGCCGGATCCGGCGCAGGAAATACCTTTCAGCTGGTCGACAGAGATAATAATATTGTTTATTCAGGTGATATCGATATTGTCGAAACAAATAAGGGGAAATTTAATCTGATAGATTTTTCCGGTTTAGTTAAAGACGGATTCTTCCGTATCAGGACCGGAAATCTTGAATCAGGAGAATTCCAGGTTAACGATAATATCTGGCTTAAACCGGTTTACAACGCAATCAATTTTTATTTCTGCGAACGTTGCGGATTCAATGTGCCCGGCATCCATACTGAATGTCATAAGGACTGGCAGGGATTCCGGGGAGATGATAAAAAAATCATAAACGGAGGATGGCATGATGCAGGAGATCTTTCGCAGGGTTCATGGAGAACCGCCATGTCGGTCTTTGCAATGATGAATAACCTGGAAAACCTCAGGGGAAATTCTGATGCGACCATACTTGCTGACAGGATTCTGGATGAGATTGCCTGGGGAGTTGAATGGCTGCTGAAAACACGATTTGGGGATGGCTATCATATGAGCTTCAGTGTCATGCGTATCTATACTGACAACAAAACGGGTACAATAGATGATGTGGTAGCCCCTGCCCAGAATGTTCCCTGGGAAAATTTTCTCGCCGCAGCAGTACAATGCAGGGCTGCCGGTATCCTGGCGGATTCACATCCGGAACTGGCTGAAATATCACGGCAGGCTGCAATTGAGGACTGGCAGGCTGCATTTGATTCTAAAGAGAAATGGGATCAGGCAGATTACCGCGAGGCATCATGGGGTGCAGCTTCATCATTGTTGCTTGCTGAAATGACCGGCGAACAAAAGTACATTGACCAGGCTCCGGTATTTGGCAAACTCCTTACAGCATGCCAGGAACAGTCATTTCAGGATGGTATACCAATAACAGGTTATTTCTATGAAAATACAAACAGGCAGAGAGTAATCCATAACCTCCACGCGGCTTTTGAAGAAGCGCCTCTCATTGCCCTTGCAATGCTTTGCAGAGAACTGCCTGACCATAATGACTGGATCAGCTGGTATGCTGCAGCAGTACTTCATAGTGAATTCTTCATGAAACGGGGTTCAGGTATTTCCGCTCCGTTCAATCACCTTCCCAATTCAGTCTGGAAAATATCCGATATCATGTCAGAAAAAGATACCAGTGTACGCAATGATATGCTTCGCCAGTTCAATGACGGAACACATCTGAACGATCAATATGTCCTGAGAACCTTCCCGATCTATCGCGATGGACTTTTTCATGGAAATACCAACATACATATGTCATCTTCATGGGCTCTGGCAGAAGCATCAAGGTTGAGAAGAGATTCTGCCGGGATGGAACTTGTCGGTCAGCAACTGCGATGGATATTCGGAGCCAATCCGTTTTCACAAAGCCTTATGTATGGCACCGGATATGATTTTGCCCCGCATTTTGCTTACTGTCTGAAAAATGTTGTCGGATCATTACCAGTGGGAATGGACTGTATGAACGGTGATATGCCTCACTGGTGCGCCACCAATACAGCCACAAGCAAGGAGATCTGGGTTGAACCGGTCAATCGGTTCCTGGGTACCGTATCTGTCTTTACCAGTTTTAATGCAACTTCCTCCGCGAAAAAATCAAAAACTCTTGAGATCATTACCGAATCCGGAAAAGCTAATGCCGGCAGGGTTAATGTGAAAATAAGAATCACTGGTTCCGGTAAACACAACATTTATATTGCAACCTTTAATGCTGTTTCAGATATTTTAAATAAGCAGATTGATCTGGCATCAGGTGGTGAGACAGAAATAATATTTGAACTCAAAATCACAGACCTGAATAAACCTTACCTTGCAGTAATTAAATCAGATAATGCTCCTGAATCGCAACATGAAATAATCGGATCACTTTTTTGATCCGTATTTAACGGTTAATTTACCTTCAGGTCTGTCACCATGAAATAATTCAACCCTAATAGTTTGATATTGGATAGAAGCTTATGTAAATTTGGGAGCATCATTTTTAATTATTACCATGCGGTTTTTACAAAGTTCTGCCAGATCAATATTACCCGGGATAATATTTTTGCTCGCCTTCAGTTCATGCAGTAAAAAAGAGATCCCGGTACTGACAACTGAAACTGTATCTTCAATCACAATAATGTCGGCAAAGAGTGGTGGTAATATAACTGACGACGGAGGCGCCGACATTACAGAAAGGGGCGTTTGCTACAATACTTCAGGTAATCCTACAAAGCTGAACCAGAGAACTTCCAACGGTACAGGAACGGGTACCTTTGTAAGCAATGCAATGTATCTGAATCCGGATACATATTATTATCTCAGAGCATATGCAACAAATAAGGCCGGAACAGGATACGGGGATGTAAAAGAGTTCCATACCCCTCCTCTGACTAAAGGTACTGTCACAGATGTCGAGGGTAATATCTACGGGACTGTCGTTCTTGGTAACCAGACATGGATGACAGAAAACCTCAGGACGACAAAATATAATGATAATACACCCATCCCCCTGGTTCGCAACAATGATGTCTGGACCCGGCTGATAACTCCCGCCTATTGCTGGTATGATAATGATTCCCTTGCAAATAAAGCGGCTTATGGGGCTATTTACAACTGGTATGTGATCTCAACCGGCAAATTATGTCCCGATGGATGGCGCGTGCCGATAAACAACGACTGGAACAACCTGTCGAATTATCTGGGAGGGGAATATCTGGCGGGTGATAAACTGAAGGAGGAAGGAGGAAGTCACTGGATCAATTTCAGTACTGCATCTACAAATGTAAGTGGTTTTACTGCCCGTCCCGGAGGTGGCAGGATCGATGGTAATTTTGTCTATAAAGGTTTTGCCGGGGCCTGGTGGACATCAACGGAGTATGACAAAGATAACGCCTGGTGCCGTGAACTTGATGATGATATAGTTGAATTACTGACTGGCGCTGTTGGAAAGAGCTTCGGATTCTCGGTGCGTTGTATAAAGAACTGACCCTATCAACGTATTATAATACGTTTTTTAATACGTTTTTTAATACGTTGATCATTGTATGCTGGCTTCAGTATTAATAACACTAATTATAAACTAATCAACAGATGGATAAACGTTCATTTCTGAAGAGTGCCGGACTGATAGGTCTGGGAAGCATGGTTGAACCCGGAACACTGTCGGGACTTATAGAATCCGTTTCGAAGATACCTTCTGCCGAACTGGCTGAAGATGAGGATTTCTGGAGACAAATAAGATCCGGATACCGTCTGAAACCTGACTATATAAATCTCGAGAACGGGTATTACTGCATCCTGCCCCGGCAGATCCTTGAAAGTCAGGTAAAACATCTGCGGGATATCAATTACCAGGGTTCATACTATATGAGGACGGTACAGTTTGAGAACAAGAAAAAAATGGCAGATAAACTGTCTGCCCTGGCCGGATGTCCCGACGACGAAATGATCATCACACGCAATACAACCGAGTCGCTTGATATCATTATCGGAGGCTTTGACTGGAAACCGGGAGACGAAGCCGTAATGGCTGAACAGGATTATCCGTCAATGCTGAATATGTTCAAACAGGTGGCAAACCGTTACGGTGTTGTAAATAAGATAGTGTCTGTCCCGAATAATCCTTCGTCGGATGAGGAAATTGTCAGTCTCTATGCCAATGCCATCACAGATAAAACCAGACTGCTGATGATCTGTCACATGATAAATATTACAGGACAGATACTCCCTGTAAGGAAGATATGTGATATGGCACATTCCAAAGGAGTGGAAGTGATGGTCGACGGGGCGCATGCATTCGGACACTTCCGCTTCAGCATACCTGAACTGGATTGCGATTATTACGGAAGCAGTCTCCACAAATGGCTGAGTGTTCCCCTGGGATCAGGGATACTGTGGGTCAGAAAGGAAAAAATAAAAAAGATATGGCCACTTATCGCCTCAGGAGTGACAGATCCTGATAACATACTCCGGCTTAACCAGATCGGTACCCATCCGGTCTATACTGATCTGACTGTCACTGAATCGATCGATTATTATAATATGCTCGGACCGGAACGAAAAGAAACGAGACTCAGGTACCTTCAGCATTACTGGTCGGACAAGGTGAGGGCTCTGCCTCACATCATCCTGAATACTCCATCCGATCCTGTCCGTTCATGTGCAATTGCAAATGTCGGTGTGAAGGGGATAAAACCCGGAGAGCTTGGAGATATCCTGCTGAAAAAATACAGGATCTATTGTGCCCCCATCGATGGTGCAGGAGTACATGGATGCAGGATCACTCCGAATGTTTACACAACTACCGCGGAGCTCGATATTCTTGTAAAGGCTTTAAAGGAGCTTGGATGATCAGGCAGCCGGTTTTTTGCGGATAAATATCCTTTTGCCGAATTTCAGAAGCAGGTAAGTAATCACAACAATAATGACCGCTGCTAGTATAAGCGGGATCACAAGAGATAAAACTGATGTCCCTATTGCAGCCGCATTTTCACCTGTAGCCACAACCACATTCCCTGTCCCCGCAGTCAGCTTCGCTGATGCGAGACGTGTCAGAGCGGTACCACCCTGTATGGCAGCAGCCGATCCACCACCGAATATGAAACCTGTGACCCATTTAAGCAGGTCATTGTCAATCGGCAGAACCGATGTAAGCAGAAGAGTACCTCCTCCTACCGCAAGAGGAGTTGTGATAGTATCGAGCAGATTATCAACAAAAGGTATATAATATGCAAGTATTTCAACAACGGTAGCTGTTGAGAATGTTATCAGCGCCGGCCAGCCTGCAAGCCATTGAAATCCCTCGTTAACAGGGAATATCCCCGCCTTAGCGGCAATGCTTGCTGCCAGCATCGGTACGAAAACCCTGAATCCGCTGGCTGCACTCAGACCGATCCCTATTGCAACAGCTACGATTATTTCCTTTTCCATTACATAAGTTTTTTACAGGAAAACTAATACCAATATTTCCCCTAAAATTATTATTTATCATCTGATTTTCAGAACTAATTTTTTATTTTTGCAACTCAGAGCCGAAATGATAACTTATTCTTATATTCTAAATATATAAAGCATTATTATTATGGAAGACGACACAAAAAAAGTACCGGAAGAACCTGAAAAGGAAGGTTTGCTGGACAAAGCAAAGAAGCTTTATGAAAAAGCCGACGATTTTATTGACGACAAGGTTGAAGATCTGAAGAAAACAAAGGCATTTGAAAAGGTATCTGATGCGCTTGACAAAGCCGGAGATTTTGTTGAAGATAAAATTGATGAGATCAAATCGGGAGAAGC